>NC_007350.1:0-314571 GCF_000010125.1 Staphylococcus saprophyticus subsp. saprophyticus ATCC 15305 = NCTC 7292 | reverse complement strand
TAAAATCCCTTATCCGGTCTATCATCGGACAGCAAATTACAGTAGCTGTAGCGCAATCTATTTTCCAAAAATTATCCATCGCCATTGACGATCACTGGACGGTAAATCAATTATCACAACTAAGAGAATCCGAAATGAAAGCGTTAGGTTTATCTCAATCAAAAATAAACTATATCCAAAATGTACTATTTGCAGTGCGCAATGGACAATTGAATTTTGAACAACTCTACAAAATGGACGATAATAGCGTTATTAACGCACTGACTCAAATTAAAGGGATTGGTAGATGGACTGCCGAAGTTTTTCTTCTATTTACATTACAGCGCAAAAATATATTACCTATATACGATGTTGGATTGCAACGTGCTGCTCAATGGTTATATCAAACAACCAAAGCCGAAAGAAAGAAACAACTCACTATCTGTAAGGAACAATGGCAGGGTTGTGCTTCAATTGGTGCATTCTATTTATGGGAAGCAATTCATCAAGATTTATTACAATACGATTCTATCTATGATATACCAAAAGACCATAAAAATTAGGGCGAGGCAATGAAATCAAACATTATCATTTGAATTCATCGTCTCGCCCTATTCACGTTATCTCAAAAGCTATTATTTTTTCATAAACCCCATTTTTCATTACTTCTTGTGTTGTTTGGTATTAATAGTATGAAAAACTCTAACTTCTAGAATCTCTTTTATTTAATATAGCGATTTACTCTACTTCAAATAAACTTTCTTCTCCATTTGGCAAATCTTCAACATAATCTTTAGGGTCTATCGCATAATCGTTACCAACGCCACCTTCCATACGTTGAAAATGCAAGTGTGCGCCAGTCGTTTGTTCACCGGTATTACCTGACAGTGCAATCGTATCACCTGCTTTAACGTCATCTCCTACTTCCACTTTAAATTCATTAAGATGCATATACCACTGATGATATTCACCATTTGACTCGGCTATCTGAATTACTTTACCACCTAAATCATCATCGAATGTTCGCGTCACTTTGCCATCAGCAGCCGCTTTGATTGGCGTATCTTCAGGCAAATGATAATCGATGCCGTAGTGTTTACCATCAAATTCACTAAATTCATATTCCCCAAAATTTTCTGTTTCCCTACTGCCATCGAAAAATTTACTAAAAGAATCTTCACTTTCACCTTGGTCTGCGTCCTGATTTTGTGTAGTAAATGTTTCATTCATATTTTCTTTTATATCATTTATATTCAGTATTAACCACGTTAGTGGAACAATAATAATTATTAGTAAGACAATCCATTTCATTACATTTTTCACTATTCGATTCACCTTTTAATCATTTTAAGTATTGGCTTTTTAGTATACTTTTTATAGTGATAAATCTCTAATAATTCGCTTGAATTAGCGCTCATACTTTAGTTGTAGCAAAAAGGAGCAGCACTATGAAATCTTTATAGTAAAATCAGATTTCTGTACCACTCCCGCTTATAAATGCCTGCTTGTTAATGTGTATGCTTCTCATAACTTGCTAACATATTTTCCATTAATGTCCATGCACTCGCTACATCGACCGCTGTAGCAAAATAGGCATTTTTCTCTTTATTCATAATATCATTTAAATCTACTGACATCGTGCCATATGTCAATGGACTCTGGTGCTCTATATCGATATGTGTATGTTGCATTGTAAATAAATCAGGTTGCATCAAATAAAGTATCGTACAAGCATCATGTATTGGACCACCATCCATGTCAAAGTGCGTTTTATACGTAGATTTGAAAAATTCTAGAAGTTCTACAACAAAGTTTGCAATTGGATTCTTAATCTGTTTAAATCTATCGATAACATGATCTGTGGCTAATACTTGATGCGTCACATCTAAACCAAACACATTGATACACACACCACATTCAAAGACGCGCTTAGCCGCTTCTGCATCAACCCAAATATTAAATTCTGCAGTAGGAGTCCAGTTCCCGAAGGTGCCACCGCCCATAATTGTAATAGATTCAATATGTTGTGTGATATTTGGTTCCTTAATCAGCGCCGTAGCAATGTTGGTTAATGGACCCGTTGCAACAAGCGTGACTGGTTCCTTGCTTTGCTTCAATGTTTCGATAATAACATCGACTGCTTGTTTTTGCGTTGGTTTTAGTGCTGGGACTTCAGGCAGTTTCGGACCATCTAACCCACTATCGCCGTGTATTTGTGAAGCAAAGGATGCTGGCTTAATAAGTGGACGCGTAGCACCAACAGAGACACTAATATCATCTCTTCCCATCACTTCTAATACATTTAAAGCATTTTTGGTATTTTTTTCTACCGATTGATTCCCTGCTACCGTTGTCACAGCTAATATATCTAATGGACTGTTTTGTGCTCCTGCTAAAATTAATGCGATTGCATCATCATGACCCGGGTCACAATCCATAATTATTTTTTTACTCATTTTAATCACTCCAATATAAAAATTCACAACCTATGCGTATTCATGTTAAAAGCACGCATTACTCAACTGTATGCTTTTTGTATTGTCTATACATTAAAGCAAGTACAATCAACCATAAAGGTGCTAAAATAACCCCAATACGTGTTTCTGGGTTAACAAATAATACCCCGAAAATAAATACGAAAAATGCAATAATACAAATCGACATAATTTTTCCACCTGGCATTTTATATCTACTTTGTTTATGTAAGTCCGGACGTGCTTTGGTATACCTTACATAGGCAATCATAATAATTGTCCAAATAAAGATATTTAATACTGTAGAAACTGTACTGATATACACAAACACAGTCGTCGCATTTGGAATAAAATAATTCAATAATACTGCAAATAACAATAATGCACACGTTACAAGAATTGCGACAACAGGTACGCCTTTACGGTTTGTCGCTTGAAACTTCGGTGGCGCTTGTTTTCTATCTGATAATCCGAATAGTGTTCTACTATTAGCAAATATCCCACTATTACACGCTGACGCTGCAGCTGTTAACACAACAAAATTAATCATGCCTGCAGCAAATGGTATCCCCACTAATGCAAATACTTTCACAAAAGGACTGCCTTCTGGATCTAGTTCATTCCAAGGTATAATAGAAATGATGACTGCTAACGCACCAATGTAAAACAATAAAATCCTAAGTGGCACATTATTAATCGCCTGAGGAATTGTCTTATGAGGATTTTTTGTTTCTCCGGCTGTGATACCAATCATCTCAATGCCGACAAATGAAAAGATTGCCATTTGAAACGACATTAAGAAACCAGACATACCATTAGGGAACACCCCACCATGACGATAGATATTTGATACGCTAGCATGACCAAATGGCGTTTTATAAGCCATGATAATCATTACAATGCCCACAATAATCAATGCCACAATAGTTACTACTTTGATTATTGCAAACCAAAATTCTAATTCGCCAAATAATTTCGTACTTAATAAATTAAACGACATAAGTAACAATACACATGCCAGTGCTGTTAACCAATTTGGAATATCTAGATACCAAAAGGATACATATTTAGCTACTGCTGTCACTTCTGCCATCCCTGAAATAATCCATGTTAACCAATATGTCCATCCCGTTATAAATCCAGCTAACGGCCCTACATATTCATGCGTGATATCCGCAAAAGAATTAAATTCAGTGTTTGACAATAACATTTCTCCCATTGCCCTCATGAACATAAACAACACAAATCCAACAATAATATAGGTGAGTAAAATGGATGGTCCAGCTAAGTGAATAGATTGTCCAGCACCTAAAAACAATCCGGTTCCAATGGCTCCTCCAATCGCAATTAACTGTATATGCCGATTACTGAGTTCTCCTTTAATTTATCTGCCATTATTTCTACCCCTTATTCGAAATATTTGCACATTTTTATCATACTACTTTTTTCATGATAAGTATCAAAATACTTTTAACACAAATGAAATCATATTGCTTTACACTTATTATTTCCTATAAATATATTTACAAACATACTAGCTTTGCTAATTTTTAAATAAATGTTAAATTAAAAATATTAATTATTTTCAATTACAATGTTAAAGGGTGAATCGTATGCGTGCAATATTAATTGGTATTCTTGGTGCATTATTTTTTTCTGTAACATTTATCTTGAATCATGCAATGGCTAAAGATGAAGGCAATTGGCTATTTAGTGCTTCATTACGCTTTTTTATTTATGTTCCCCATACTTTTTATAATTATATACATTAAAAAGAACCTAACTAAAGTACATTATCATATTAAAACGCATTTTGTTCCATGGATGATTTGGAGTACCCTAGGATTTGTATTTTTTTATATGCCAATTACATTTGTCGCTAATTACAGTCCCGGCTGGCTTATCTCTGCAACATGGCAATTAACAATCATTTGTGGTCTACTCCTCGCGCCATTATTTTATGAATATGTGCAAATAAATCATCAACAAATAAAAGTAAGAGAGCGTATTTCTTGGCGCTCTGTAGGTACCTCTAGCATTATGGTCTTGGGTGTTGTACTTGTCCAAATACCTCAAGTTTCTCATATTGAAATACAAGTTTTTATCATGTCGGTACTTCCTTTAATTATAGGTGCCTTTTGCTATCCTTTAGGTAATCGTAAGATGATGATTCTTGTGGATAATCAATTAAATACACTTGAACGTATTTATGGTATGACGCTCGTCACACTACCTATATGGGTGGTTATATTTATATGTGGTGTATTGAAGTCCGGTCCGCCTTCTTCTAATCAACTTTTACAGACATTTATCGTAGCCGTATTCTCTGGGATAATAGCTACGACACTCTTTTTCTATGCAACCAATATGGTAAAACATAACCAAGCAAAACTTGGAGCAGTCGAATCGACACAAGCGACTGAAATCATTTTTACATTAATTGGTGAAATGCTCCTTTTGGACTTACCGCTTCCAAGCACAGTTAGTATGATAGGGATCATCATAATTACATTAGGTATTTTCATCTATAGTTTCATGAACAGCATAATTAAGGAAAACAATAACATGACACTGTAATTCAAATCACAAAATATTTTGGGACAAAGTTTTATAGTAAGGTTTTTAAACGTATTGCTTAATTTGTAATATATGCAGTTCAAATCATTCACATTGACATCTCGTTATGAAAGCAAGATAATTTGTTTGAATACATAATCGTTTTATAAATTAGAGGAGGTATGAGGTCAATGACTACAACACATGTTGACCCAAGAGTAACCAGAACTAAAAAGTTGTTGATGGACGCCTTTCGTGAAATTGCTAAAGAAAAAAAATTACAAACTATAACAATTAAAGACATTACGGAACGTGCAACGGTAAATCGCGCTACGTTTTATGCTCATTTTTATGATAAATATGACATTATGGATTATACGCTCTCAGAAACTGTATTAAAAAATTTAAATGATGCATTAGATGTTTCTTCAGAACTTAACGAAACGACATTATCTTCTAGCTTCATTACAATTACGAGTTATATTCAAGAAACACATAATGAATGTAAATTAAATAGCGAAGCCTATGGACAAGTTGTTGAAAAAAGAGTCAAAGAAGAGTTAGAGGATATCTTTTTAACATTGCTTGTCCAACAACATCCAAATGAAACAAGAGAATCTCTTGCGGCAAGTGCGAGATTTCTTTCATGGGGGTTATACGGTACAGCTAAGCATTGGTTTCATAGTAGTCAATTATCAGCAAATGATTACATTGAGGGTGCACTACCCTTTCTAATGAAACAGATTTTAAAATAAAAATCCACGTCAGGACTTATTAGGTCTCTGTCGTGGATTTCATGCTTGTACCTTTTATTAACTTTTATTCTTATTAATAAAGCTCAATACATCATCTGTCATAGCTACGGCACTATTACTTTCACCTTCAATACCACCTTGGTGTATACCAATCACTTCATTATTTTCGTTAAATACAGGAGAGCCAGAATTACCTCCGAATGTACTCGCATTATATTCAAATTCAGTAGTGTTCGTATTCAGTATTTGGCCCTTACTCTCCCACATTGTAGCCAAGGACTTATCTCCTGGATAACCCGTTACGGTAATCGGCATATCTTTTGTTACCGCTGAGGCATCTTTTAAAGTCGCCGGTTGAACTACATCTCCAACTGATTGCTCATCTTTATTTTTATTTAAATGTATAAGCGCTAAATCTTCATTTCCTGGGTACACTTCAATTTCTTTTTCAGAAAATGTACCATAAGGCATCGTATTTTCATTTTGGGCAGCTGGTGAAAAATTCATATTCCCTTCAGAAAGGTTGGCAACGTGTTTATTAGTTAACACTGTATTTTTATCAATCACAACACCCGTCGCAATATTATCTCCAATACTAATATAGCCAACAGATTGATAATGACCATTTGTTGTATTTTCTATTTGTGTTCTATCGTCATTAGGTAAGACGACTCTTGTCTTAATTTGATTGGTACCGACTTTAGCGTCTTCAGACTGAGCTGACTGATCAGTCGATTGATGTGTTTGCGTTGCTGCATATGTATTTCCATTTATCGAGATCACAGTACATAATAAAGCTATTATGAATATGAGACCACCTCGTAGTTTTCTTTTAAGCATAAACAACCTCCATCAAAATTTTTTCTATTTCAATTTAATGAATTTTCGGATAATAATCAAATAATTGTATTATCGTTTTAGAAATTTAGCTTTTAAAATAATAAATATCATTTAAATTCAACTGACTTTTTTAGTGAATAAACATGTTGTTTGCATTAGTTAACAAATCAGTATACAATGCATTTATACAACACGTGTTAGTTAGTTATCAGGTGTTGTAAATACAAGTTAAGGAGGGATAGACGTGACAACAATTCAAAAACACAATGGTTTCAAACGGACTTTTCAACAAGGCCATTTAACTTTGGGATTAATGCTGCCTTTTGATAATTCTGAAAACATCGCATTGTCGTTTGAAAATCAAGTTGATTTAGCACAGTATGCTGAAAATCTTGGATTTACAAGCCTTTTTGTGAGAGATAATCCACTTTATAGTCCACATTTAGGTAATGTAACGACAAACTACGATCCGTTTGTATTTTTATCTTATTTAAGCGCTAAAACATCGAAAATCGCTCTCGGAACATCTAGTATTGTTGCTACATTGCGTCATCCAATTCATACAGCTAAAGCTGCAACTTCTCTTGACTTGATATCAGACGAGCGATTTTTATTAGGTTTAGCAACAGGAGATCGTCCATTTGAGTTTCCAGCTTTCAAGATAAAAGAAACGCAATTATCAAAGCAATTCCAGGATGCGATCTATGCAATGAATGATTTGTGGCAATCACATTCGCCAAAAATATCAAATTCAATATTTGAATTATATGAAGATTCAGGTCTTCAAATATTGCCAAAACACAATCATATACCCATGTTTGCTACAGGATATTCGCGACAGGAACTCTCCTGGATTAAGAAAAATATGGATGGCCTTATGTTTTATCCACAACCATTTCAAAAACAAAAAGCTTTATTAAAAGAATGGCATAACAATGATGTATTCAAACCATTTATGCATCCATTAGTTATCGACTTATCTTTAAATCCTAATGAACTCGTTAAACCAATTAAAGGTGGCTACCGTTTAGGTAGAAATACTTTATTAAACATTTTAAAATCATATGAAAAAATCGGTACAAATCATATGATGTTGCATTTAACATCTAATGATAGACCATATAAATCACTATTAACTGAGGTCGGCGATTATATTATTCCACACTTCCCACCTCATTTATCACAGGAGGAAAAAAACAATGACATTACTAGACAGAATTAATGAACTTGCAAATAAAGAAAAAATAGAAACGTTAAGCATTGAAGAAAAAGAAGAACAACAAACTTTGAGACAAGAATATTTGAAAATGATACGTGGACAAGTAATCCATACATTTTCAACGTTAAAAGTAGTTGATCCTTTAGGTGAAGACGTGACACCAGACAAAGTTTACCAATTAAGAGAAGAAATGGGTACACTTGATATAGATTAATTTAAATGAATCATCTAGAGATACTTGATTGTTATGAGTAAGAGCCTGAGACATAATTAGATGCCTCAGGCTCTTTTTCGTTTAGGCAGTAGATGACTGAATTGAAAATGTAACGTCTCACTTGTTTAAAGAAACGATGTTTTCATTTTTATGGACACAAATCATTCTGATGTATCAGCTGAAACTTAGCTATGCCACATAAAAATGCTAGTGAGATTGATGTATGAACGTTAGCTCAGGCAAACCTTTATCCGAGTCATCCTTGCCTTGATTGCATAGATAGGCATACGAAATCTCTATTAGAAAATTTGATTTCTATCCCACTTCCTTATTTTATTGATTTAATATTTTTTGCATTGAACGATCAACACTACCTGCATACATTTCACCAAATTTAACTAGATGTACCATTAAAAGATACAATCTATAAAATTCTAAGCGCACATCTGCTCCCTCACTCAGTGGATAGTGCTTATGATAAGCGTCATAAAATGCTTGCGTAAATCCTCCAAACACTGAAGTAATGCCTATATCAAATTCTCTATCCCCATATAATGGTGCAGGATCGAATAGCGCTGGTGAACCATCTGTTAAAAACATGTAATTACCGCCCCATAAGTCGCCATGTAATAATGAAGGTTTGCTATTATGACTTTCTAATTCATTTACAATCACACGACGTACTGCCTGATATTGAGTGACATCTGCGTCTCCCCATAATCCTTGTTGCACCAATCTATCTTTGAGCTTATCTAAGCGTTTTTCTACAAACAAGGTAATCCAACTATTCGTCCAACTATTATCAAATGAAATATCGCCACCTTCATAAGGTAAATCAAAACCAAATTGATTATCTGCTTGTTGCTCGCTATGCATACGCGCCACAAGTTGTCCTAATGCTTCTTGGCTACCTGACACGCCTTCATCTAAATAAGTTAATAGTAAATAAGCGTCATCTTCAATTTCTCCACTATCAATGACTCTCGGTGCAGTAATACCGACTTTTTCAAATAAATTGAGCCCTGCAATTTCGGCATCAAAAAAAGTTGACTTTCTCTTACGTTGTACTAGTAGAAAATAATCTTCCTGATCCGTTTCAATACGAAATGCATCATTAACATCTCCACCACTTACAGGAACGATATTTTTAATATGACTTAAAGGCAATTGTGATTGCCACGCTTGATTCATGAATCATCCCTCCACTAATCTCTTAAAATTAAGTTATATATGGTTATTTCCTTTTTCTTATCTACTTAATCATACAAACCTACCCAATGATTTCTGTGAAACTTCTATTAATTATTTTTATTTGGTCTAGGCATATATTCCGTAAAATGCTAGTCTATTAAAGACATCATTTTCAATTCAGCTTTTTTACATATTGAACTTAAGATACATAAATATTTTTAATTAAATTTGATAAATGGAGCGATCACTATATGTATAAACTCATCAAACCAATGTTATTTCAATTCGATCCTGAAAAAGCGCATGGAATGACGATAGACGCGCTTAAATTTGTTCAAAACCATCCAAAATTATTACCTGTAATTAAAAAAATCTTTCATTACGAAAACGACTCATTAAACCAAAACCTCAAAGGCATTCACTTTGCGAATCCTATTGGTTTAGCAGCCGGCTTCGACAAATCTTGTGAAGTTCCTAAAGCTTTAGAAAATGCAGGATTTGGATCAATTGAACTTGGTGGTATAACGCCTAAACCACAACCAGGTAATCCAAAACCGCGTATGTATCGTTTAGTTGAAGATCAAGCACTCATTAACCGCATGGGATTTAACAATTTAGGTATGAATAAAGCTTTAAGTTATTTACGCAAGCATCGTTATCAAATTCCAGTCGGTTTAAATGTTGGTGTAAATAAATCCACACCTTATGAAGCGCGTTATGAAGACTACATCAAAGTGATTGATACGTTTAAAAACGACGTCACATTCTTTACTGTCAACATCAGCTCACCTAATACAGAAAATTTACAAAGCTTCCATGATAAAGATGAATTCTCGCAATTATGCGAAGCTATTCAGACATATAAATATAAAGAAAGCCTTAATGTTCCTATTTTCATAAAATTAACTTCTGATTTATCTTTAGATGGTCTTGGTGCAATGTTAACACCAATTACGCAAACTTTTGATGGCATTATACTAGCCAACACAACACAACAACGTGAAGCACTGCATTCAAATCATCGTGAAGAAACTGGCGGTTTAAGTGGCAAACCACTATTCGAGCGTAATCTTAAACTCATTTCTTATGCTTACAAACAAACAGATGGCCAATTTTTAATTATCGGAACTGGTGGTATTTTCAACGCAGAAGATGTCATAAAAATGATGCGCCAAGGTGCATCGCTAGTTCAAATTTATAGTGCTTTAGTATTTGAAGGTCCAGGACTAACTCAGAAATTGAATAAACAATTAGCACATTATCTTAAATCAAATGGCTACAACAATGTTAACGAAATTATCGGTTTAGATGTAAAATAACGCTATGCTAACAAGCGTCATCCTATTTATTTAAGCAATCACTTAATCATCAATATTAAATTATTACTTTATTTTTAATAGGGTATATGAATAAAAAGGAGGCGCTATCATGTATAAGAAAATATTATTAGCTTATGACTTTGATAATTCGTTCAATAACGTCCCTAAAGAATTGGAAAATTTAACCAATGGCGTTGAAAATGCTGAAGTTACAGTATTTAATGTTATTCCAGAAAGTGAACTTGAAACGTCGGTACGTTACGATAATAAGCATTTTGAAGATTTAGCAAACGAGAAGAACGAAGTGCTCTCACCTTTCATTCAACAATTAGAAGCACTCGATTTAACTGTCACGGTTAAATTTAGCGCAGGTTATATTAAACAAGCGATTTTGACTGAAGTGAAGGAAAATGCATATGACATTATCGTAATGAGTAATACGCGTGAAAAATCTGATATCAAGAATATACTTGGTAACGTTACACACAAAATTGCAAGTAATGTTGACATACCTGTATTAATTGTAAATTAGCAAATAAAAACTCAATTTCAGTTATAACTCGCCTCTATTCATTGGCAGGTATAACTGAAATTGAGTTTTATTATTAAATGCACTATTGTTGAAGATATCGTTCAATCACTTGTAAAACACCTGATTCATCGTTAGACGGTGCCCGATGTTTTGCAATCGCTGCTAATTCATCACTGCAATTTGCCATAGCATAACTATGTATGGTTAAACCGAGCATTTCTAAATCATTATTGGCATCACCAAACGCGAGTAATTCGTCTTGCTGTATGTCCCATTCTTTTAACAATTCTTTGATCGCAACGCCTTTATTCACACTAGGTAAGATTAAATCCACACTGTCATTTCCACTTGTCACTGCACGTATCTTCCCTTTATAACGTTGTTCTATTTCGTTAGTCACTTGCTTAACCAAGTCTTCATCTTTAATCCGTAAAGCTATTTTTACAAAGTGATCCTCTGTGATTTCATTAAATGAAGCTACTTTTTTGATATCATAGTAATAATTTCGTATAAAATTTAGGAATTCGTCGCTACTCTCATCACTTACATATGCTGAATGTATACCACTTAAAACAACATCACTGATATGATACGTTTGATGAATCATTTCTAAAACTTCAAATATGAGTTGTTGGTCAAAATAATGTGCTGTCAACAATGCATCATTTTGATAAGTTACCGCGCCATTTTCTGCTACAAAAGTGATATTATCTACCTTGTCAGGAAAAAATGAGCGTAACTGTGCATATTGATTACCACTAGCTACGATAAATTTTATATTTTGCTGTACAATTTTTTGATATAAACGATTAAAATATGCTTTGTCATAGGTATGGTCAGATTTAAGAAATGTACCATCTTTATCTACCGCAATTGCTTTTATCATACTGATACTCCCTTCAATACTGTATATAAATGTTTACGTTATAGTTTAAATTACATTGCGATAATATTAAATAAGTGTCCATCAATATCGCTAAATAGACCACCATAAAAGCCTTCATGTTTTGTACCACGTTGAAGTACTTTTCCACCTGCTGTTTCAACATGATTTAATAAGTCATCTACCTCTGCTGCCTCTTTTACAGAAACTGAAACCAATGCTTCATGTCTAACTATATCAGATTGTTGCGCCACTTTTTCAAATTGACCTTGCTCAATTAACATAATGATTTTATGATCTGCTGTTTCAATACCTCTCATTTTGTCTAAAACAGCTTCATTCTTTTTAATCGTAAACCCAATATTTTCAAAGAAAGTCGCACTCGCTTTTAAATCTTTTACTGGTAAATTAAGCCATGATGATTGTATATTCATAATAAATACCCCCTATTTCATTCAATCTCAAATTTAATATTAGCTTACCATTTGCACTTGAATAAAACTATAAATCACTGTTTTTAATATAAATAAAAATACATCCTTTAAGTTAAGACCATGTGCCTAACTTTCGGGATGTATAAATTATTTTTCATCAGAGCATTCTATTATAATGAGGCTAAATAAAAATACTTTTTGAAAATATTAATGCGCTGCTAAAAGTATGTGTTAATTAGCTTTATTATCACCTTTCTAAAAATTTCTAGGTAATCATCTACTGGTATTAAACACTGCTTAACAAAAGTTCACATAAAAGCGGTATTTTTGTGTATATTTACACATATTTTTATAAAATTTTCTGAATATTTAGATATATATGTGCTATGATATACATTATCATAAATTAGTTATTAAGTTTTACGATATATTATTCATTGGGAGAGGTTCATTATGAAAGGTTTTTTTAATAAGATTTTAAAAAGAGAAGATCCTTCCGTCTATCAAGTGAAGGATGCACATTTAAATAGAACATTACGTGTAAAAGATTTCCTTGCTTTAGGTGTTGGTACCATTGTTTCAACTTCTATTTTTACATTACCAGGTGTAGTCGCAGCACAGCATACTGGGCCAGCAGTTGCACTTTCGTTCTTATTAGCTGCAGTTGTAGCGGGTCTCGTATCTTTTGCTTATGCTGAAATGTCATCGGCAATGCCGTTTGCTGGTTCAGCATATTCTTGGATTAATGTCGTATTTGGGGAGGTATTCGGTTGGGTTGCCGGTTGGGCATTGTTAGCTGAATACTTTATAGCCGTCGCCTTTGTTGCCTCTGGTTTTTCGGCAAATTTACGTGGTCTCGTCTCACCATTAGGGATTGAATTACCCAAATCATTATCCAATACATTAGGGACAGATGGAGGCATCATTGATATCGTTGCCGCTGTGGTCATTTTACTTACTGCTTGTCTCTTGTCATATGGTGTTTCGGCAGCAGCACGTATTGAAAATATACTCGTTGTAATTAAAGTTTTAGCTGTTTTACTATTTATCGTAGTAGGTTTAACCGCTATTGATTTAAGCAATTATGTACCATTTATACCTGAACATAAAGTAACTGAAACAGGTTCCTTTGGTGGTTGGCAAGGTATTTATGCAGGTGTATCAATGATATTCTTAGCATATATTGGTTTTGATTCAATTGCAGCAAATTCGGCTGAAGCAATTAATCCACAAAAAACAATGCCTCGCGGTATCTTAGGGTCATTAGCAATAGCTGTCATTCTATTTGTCGCAGTATCACTTGTCCTTGTAGGTATGTTTACTTATTCAGCTTATGCTGATAATGCTGAACCTGTTGGTTGGGCCTTAAGACAAAGTGGTTTTGGTGTTGTGGCAGCTATTGTGCAAGCAATTTCTGTTATTGGTATGTTCACAGCCCTTATTGGAATGATGTTAGCTGGCTCACGTCTACTATATTCCTTTGGTCGTGATGGTTTATTACCTTCTTGGTTAGGAAAACTAAACAAGAAAAATTTACCTAATCGTTCATTAATTATTTTAACCGTGATTGCAGTTATCATTGGCTCTATGTTCCCATTCGCCTTCCTTGCGCAGTTAATTTCTGCAGGAACCTTGGTCGCATTTATGTTTGTTTCCATTGGTATTTTTGGGTTACGCCCAAGAGAAGGAAAAGATATTCCGATGCCAGCTTTTAAAATGCCATTCTACCCTGTTATGCCAATCATCACGTTTGTCAGTGTCGTTGTTGTATTCTGGGGCTTAGGTGCTGAAGCAAAATTATACACACTCATCTGGTTTATTATTGGGTTGCTCATTTACCTTCTATATGGTGTGAAGCATTCTAAAAAACGTCAATCTTAATAATACGAATAAAAAGGGCTAAAACATGCGTACATGTTTTAGCCCTTTTATTTATAAAACACTCGTTTTATCATTCAACCAAATATTTATACTGCTGTTTATTTATCAACACAGCTATCGTTATAGCTTACATACACCATTAATCTATACTATCTATTTGAGAAAGCTTACGAATATTAGAAAAGCTCACTTTTGAGATTAGACTTTCATACGTGTTCAAAGCTTTTTCAGTAATGTCCTGCCCTTCCTCAGTTAAATAAATATACATCGCCCGGTGATCTTCAAGACATTCTTGTCTCACTACTAATGCTTTCGTTGGCTTTTCTATTCTTACGATTAAACGTGACATTGCACTTTGGCTTAAATCTACAATTTTAATCAAATCATTAATTTTATATTTTTTCCCTTTAGCTTTGTAAATCTCATACAACACATAAAATTCTTTTACACTCAAATTGTATTCTTGCTTCAATTTTTTCTCAATCATCGTATCGATATAGTTTACATATTTCGTGAGCTGTACCCAATTATCAATTTTCTGTTGTTTTTTCATCGTATCCTCCCAAAGATATAAGCATCGTTTTAATACAATGTGATTTTATTTATGTAAATGATAACATTTATTTAATTAATTCTCTAAATACATTTTTTGTCTTAATATAGGATGTCACCTTATAATGTTTAGCTCAAAAACTATGACATGTGCATCTTTCTTTATCATCTTAGCGCTGTTACCAAAATAATGATCATTGATACACATTGACATACTCAATCAAATAGAAAAACTGCCGCAAAGTTTAACAACTTTGGCGACAGTTTTAAGTTTACTTCACTAACTAATTTGTTTTAAATGACTAATGGTTTAATAATTTTTCTTTTAAGTCTTTACGTTCATAGTCTAATGAATATGGATCATTTAACCAGTAGATACCTTCATCCACTTTAAATGTTTTACCATTTTTAACCGCTTCTGTATTTTTCCAAATATCTTTATTTTCGAATGATAAATCTGCACCTTTGGCAACTGGTGTAACAACATAATCTCCTGACATTTCAGGAATTTGTTCTTCAGATATATCAGCTAAATCATTTTTCTTAGTCGCTTTTTCTACTTTTTCAGGCATTTTCAAACCAAATGAATCATATAGAATTTCACTACCATGACCATATGTTTTACCTAATGCATAGATTTTTTTGTCGAAATCTTTAATGATAGATACAGTTGTATCTTCACCGATGGCATCTTTAATTTCATTACCATCATCTTTTGTTTTTTCTTCCCAGTCTTTAATCCAATCTTCTGCTTTATCTTCTTTACCTACAATTTTACCTAACTCTTTATGCTGTTCTTTATAATCATGTTTCATATAATCAAAAGCAATAGTTGGTGCAACTTTATTTAATTTTTTCAAATTCTTGTCAGTGTTGTATGTAATAATCAAATCTGGTTTAAGTTTCGCTACACTTTCAACATTTTCAGCATCTACTTTATCAACATCTTTAAATTTGTCTTTTAACACTTTACTATCATCTACAATGTTTGCGACACCCACGATATTTGCATCAAGTTCTTTCAATCCACCTGCATATGTTGCACCTAACACTACGATACGTTTAGGATCTTTAGGTATCTTTACTTTTTTACCTGAATCTTGTGTATACGTCTTTTCTTTTTTATCCTTTTTCGAAGCGTCATCACTTGAATTATTGCCACACGCCGCTAGTATTAACATCAGTGCTAGCAACGGAAATATTAATTTTTTCATTTATCTTTCCCCTTTTCTCATCTTATTCTCAATTATACATTATTATATATTAATCTCAATCATATATATTAATCTCAATCATATATATTAATCTCAATCATATATATTAATCTCAATCATATATATTAATCTCAATCATATATATTAATCTCAATCATATATATTAATCTCAATCATATATCACGCATTATTTTTGAAATTTAAATATATTTGATTATCGAAATTTAAAAAAATACTACTTTCTAATAAATAGAAAGTAGTGTTTTAGTATATTCATGACGCGTAACATTAAATAAATCTTTAGTTTCAAAATCATCTACAATTTCACCATTTTTCATTACAATGAATCGATTAACAATTTGATTTAGAAACGCAAGATCATGTGATATTAATATCATGCCTTTATGTGTTGTTTTATAATAATGCCTTAATATATCAATCATACGTTGTTCTGCAATGACATCTAAGCTTGCTGTAATTTCGTCACAAATAAGTATGTCAGGTTCTAACATTAATGTACGTATCGTATTAAAACGCTGCAATTGGCCACCACTTAACTCTTCAGGCAATCGATCCATCAATTTTGTATCTAATTGCATATAGGCCATTAAATCAGACAAGCGTTGCGCCGCCTTTTGTGATTCCCCTCTACGTTGATACTTTATTGGCTCTTCCATAGATTTTCTAATTTTAAATTTAGGATTAAAGCTATCTACAGCATGTTGAAATATTGGTAAAACGCGTTCCTTATGCGTGATAACTTCACCATGTGTTGGTTGAAGTAATCCGAGCATTATTTTTGCTAGTGTCGTCTTACCAGAACCACTTTCACCAACGATTCCGACAATCTCGTCGGCTTGTATGGATAATTGAATCTTTTTTAAAATAGCTTCATGTTTATAGCTAAAGCTAACGTCTGTTAAATTAAGCATGGTAATCCCCTTTCTTTAATCGACTACGGGAATTAAATAATTTTAAACTATACGGTTTAACATCATTATTTTTAAAAGCATCAATATGATTGGACTCTACCATTTCACCATTTTTAATGACATGAATCCAGTCACTAAAATCTAATACATGCGATAGATTATGTGTTATTAACAGCAAAGTCACTTTGTGTACTTCAGCCAAATGTTTAATCAAATTCATAATACTCACGCCTGTAACAGCATCTAATGAAGCTATTGGTTCATCGGCAATAATGACCTTAGGATTGAGCATTAATACGCTAGCAATTTGAACTCGAGCTAATTGCCCTCCAGAAAGGCTGAAACGGTACTTTGACATCATTTGAGAAGGATTTAATTCGACCCATGATAGTGCTTGTTCCACAATTTTTTGCGCACCTTTTTTATCTGTCTTGTAATGTTGTCTATATATAGAAATCAATTGTTTCCCAAGTTTCGTATGATCGTTAAAGCTGTGTGTATAGTTTTGAGAAATAAAACCAATTTCTTTACCTAAAAGATTGTGCATATCAGACATTTCACTATGTTCATAAGTCATGCAATCGTATTGCATATCTAGTGTGTTCGGTATCTGTTGGACCATTGCTCTAGCTGTTAAACTTTTGCCAGAACCACTCTCACCAATTAAGACATTCACTTTACTTTTTTTAAGACCTAAATCCACGTGTTGAATCAGCTTATTACCAAAACGATCTGCTATAGATAAATTTGTTATTTCTAGTATATTAGTCATTCACATCACGTTGTCCTTTCAATAACCTATCTCTCAGCGCGTCGCCTGCTAAGTTAAATAATAAAATCGTAACAGTAATTAAACAGGCTGGCACAATAATCAGTAATGGGTAGGAACTAATATAATCTCTGCCTACATTGAGCATCGCGCCCCATTCAGGAGATGGTGGTTGTGCACCTAATCCTAAAAATGAAAGTGAAGAAATATATAATATTATTTTCCCAAAATCTACCGTCATTAATACAATAATAGATGGCATCACTTGCGGCATAAAATGTTTAAAAATAATGACATGTGTCGGTACATGAAATAACCTTGCCATCTGTATATATGGTTTATTGATTTCACTACTAACTACTGATCGCGTTAATCTTGTATAGGTCATCCACTTGATAATTGTAATCGCAATGACAAGGTTCCAAATACTCGGTTTGAAAAAACTAGCTAATGCAATCATTAACACAAACTCAGGAATGCTTAATCCAATATCAATCAAGCGCATAATGAACGTATCCACGATACCTTTCTTATAGCCAGCAAGCAGGCCTAATGGCACACCAATGATAACTGTAATAAACAGCGTAATTAAACTTATAATCAATGTATATCTAGCACCGATAATCACTCTTGAAAATAAATCACGTCCGTAATCATCCGTACCTAACCAATGTGTTAAATTTGGCGTTTCCAAACTACTGCCTAAATTGACTTCGTATGCACTATAAGACGATACAAAAAACTGTGCAATGATAAGTACAACAAAATAAACCGCAAATGCATAAAATATCATATTTCGTCGGTTAATCTGCTTCATAATGACTCACCATCCTGACGTTTCATGCGTTCAATATCCGTTGGCTTGTTATATCGTCGCTTGGGATCAATCCATAATAACAGTAAATCACTCATTGTATTTGCTAATACAACAAAGAAACCAATCATGATAACAGCACCTTGAACAACAGGGTAATCACGTGCTTGAATACTATCTACAAGAAAATGACCAATCCCTGGTATACCAAATAAATTTTCTATCACAACAGTACCACCGATTAGACTGCCCACAGACATACCTAACACCGTAATGATTGGAATAATTGCTGGTTTAAATAAATCTTGCCATAATATATAACGTTCAGACATCCCTCTTAATCTTGCTGCTTCCACTTCTTTTGATTGGTAGAGTTCGACTAAATTTGAACGCATTAACCTTACGTAATATGCACTCATACCAACGCTTAATGCAATGACTGGTAATATATAGCCTGCCATTGTATCAAGACCAGAGGACGGGAGTAGATTCCACTTTTGCGCAAACACATAAATCAATATCGTACCCAAGAAGAAGGACGGTATACTTACTGTAAAAGATGTCACACTTCTTATTAAACTGTCTAACCATGTATGATAGTACTTTGCTGCAATCATGCCTAATGGTATGGCTACGACAAACACGACAACTATTGTCATCACTGCGATAAATAATGTTGGCGGTGTATAGTAAATTAATTCTTTGATAACGGGTTCACCTGTTTGATAACTGGTCCCAAAATTTAATTGGATAATTTGCCCGAGCCATTGCACATACTGAATGATTACGGGTTGGTCTAGCCCAAGTTTTGCTTTAGTCGCTTCTATTTGATCACTTGAAACATTTGCTACATCCAAATGTAATATTTTATCTATAGGATCTCCTGGCGTAAGTTTCATTAAAATAAAAGTAATAGTAGAAAGGACAAACAATACAATGATCATTTGTCCAATTCTAGAAAGTATATTTTTTAATATCATTTCGCTTTATCAACCTTATAATCAATGAGATAAATGCCTTCAGGCGTTGCTTTTAAGTTTTTAACTTTTTTATTCATACCGACAATATTATCCATATAAGTAAGATAACTATTGGCTTTATCTTTATCTGTAATATCGATAATTTCATTAGTTAGTCGATTACGTTCAGTTTTATCAACTGTTTTATTGAATTGATCAATCAGTTTGGTTACTTTCGCATTGTCATATCCACCTGCATTGATTGCACCCTCAGGCTTATACGCTTGATTAAAGAAATAACCCGTATCACCTCTAGGAATCGTTCCAAAGCTATACATTGATGCATCCCATTGGCTCTTGTCTTTAAGATAACCCTCAATATCATCTACGTTACGAATCGTAATATCAATATTTGCTTTTTTAGCATCTGATTGAAGTACTTGAGCCATTTTTGGAAGCTCTGGACGTCCGTTATATGTTGATACCGTTAGTTTTAAAGGATGTGCTTTCGTGTAGCCTTGCGCTGCCATTATTTTTTTAGCTTCATCAATATCTTGCTTTTGTACCTGTTGTTTATCAATAAAATCTAATTTTGTATTAAATGGCCCAGTGGCAGGTGTCGCATGATTCTTGGAGACATTTTTAGCAATGCTTTCTCTATCCACAACTTTGTCAAGGGCTTCACGCACCGGTTTCGTCATTTTTTTACTTGTGTGGTTATACATGATCAAGGACGTTCTAAATCCAGAAACTGAAGATGTTGTCGTTTTATCACCTTGATTTAATGTTTTTTCTTTTTCGACTGGCACATCTGTGATGACATCGGCTTTGCCTGAACTTAGATCACTTGAACGCGCATTACCATCTTCTTGATATGTAACATTTACATGGTCTAATTTTGGTTTACCTTGCCAATAATCCTTAAATTGATCTAGTTTAATATTTTGAGATTGTTTGTAATCTTTAATTTGGTATGGTCCCGTACCAACAGGCGCTTTCGTTACATCACTATCCGCTTTTGTATCGTAAATAGCCGAAAATGGACTAGCCAATTCAGATACTAATTCAGGATAAGCCTCTTTGGTAGTGATACTTACATTTTGGCCATCTACTTTAATTTCTTTAATTGGTAATGAGCCTTTAACGAGATCACTTTTTTTTATACTTTCCTCAAGACTCGCCTTTACAGCTTGGCCCGTTACTTTTTTACCATTTTGAAATTTAATGTCATCTTTTAATTTCAAATCTAATTGCGTTGGTGATTTCTGGTTATACGTATCTACTAAAAGTTTTTGTACTTTACCATTCGCACCTGCTTTAAATAGTGATTCTGCTGAGCCTATCTTAACAGGTACATCTGTTTCGTAAGGTGCTATAGAAGTTGTCTTTAGTGGCAATTCGACATTCAACGTTTTACCTTTTGATTCATTACCTGATCCACTGCAACCTGCCAACACAATCGCTGTTGTTGCTAATAGTGCGACCATTTTTTTCATTCATATTCCTTCTTCCTAATAAATTATTAATCACTTAGAAAATATACTTATGACTTTATCTTGCATAACATTCATTATTAATAACCTATGATTATATTTCTTGCGCTTTCATTTGATTACCCGCAAATAGCATTATCCACGTTGCGATAATAAACGGCAGTGTAAAGACAGGGAGTCCATAGGGTGTTAATAATGTCGTCATACCTGCATGGATTACCACAGTCAGCAATATACCTAAAACGATACTAATTGGTCGTTGTATTCTAGTTCGAAACGCTATGCCTAGCGCTAACACAGTGAGTATCACATTATAGCCGAATAAACCTTCATTAATTTGATCATGATTTGCACCTAATACAATCACTGCTAAAAATCCTATTAAATTGGCTACTATCGCATAAACACCCGCTTTTCTAGATGCTATAAAAATGCCAATTAATATTAACGTGCCCGCTAACACACTTTTCAATAAAAATATTTCACTAAATCCGGATAAAAAAGCATTGATAAATTGAATATGATGACCCGAAAATTGAATTTCCTGTATCGCATTGGGAAGAATATTTACATCAGCATTTACGAATTTAAATTGAAATGACATGAGTAAAATGAGCCAACTTACGAACACATAAGGCATCGTTAACATAGGTACACCAAAAGGTTTAAAGAACTCTCTAAATGCAGAACCGATTGGCATCGTAATGATGATTGCAACTAAAATAATAATTAAACTGTACCATTTTGGCACTAAAAATAATGTCAATGCAATTGCTGTTAATACTGGATTAAAACCTGATAATCCTGTATTGATTTCTTCTTCTGAATAATTAGTCCTTTTTGCTAGTAACAATGCAATGACGCTCGCTATGAGTGCCATCACACCCACCTTCCAGCTACCTATAAATAACCCTAGCAAAATAAATAATCCCGTCCATGCATTATTTAGCAGTAGTACTTGTGAGATATTCTTCAATACAATTCGAATCGCATCCACATTGTCACCTGATTTCTATATATTCTGACTTAAACAATAATATATGAGAAATACAAAAAATTAAAGCAATATATATCATGATTTTATTTAAATGTTTTTTAATTTTGTGGAATGTAATGGTTTATTCTTGTAGTTCCAAATTAATCGTCTTATTATTAAGGTGCACATATAAATTTTTATGTACACAATTCAATTTGTCGAAAGGTAGTGAGATTGTGCATTTTACACAACGTGAACAAGATAAACTGATGTTGGTCATCGCAGCAGATTTAGCTCGCAGACGTCAACAACGAGGTTTGAAATTAAATTATCCGGAAGCTGTAGCTATTATCAGTTTCGAGTTACTCGAAGGCGCTAGAGACGGAAAAACAGTTGCCGAACTCATGAGCTATGGTAAACAAATATTAAATGAAGATGACGTGATGGAAGGCGTTGCAGATATGTTAACTGAAATGGAAATCGAAGCAACGTTCCCAGATGGTACGAAACTCATTACTGTCCATCACCCAATCGTTTAGAGGAGGATTAAAATTATGAAACCTGGTGAAATTATAGTCAAACGTACAGAAATCGAAGTGAATCAAGGGCATAATGCAACAATCCTTAATGTTAAAAATACAGGCGATCGCCCTATCCAAGTTGGTTCACACTATCACTTTTTCGAAGCTAACCCAGCGTTACAATTCGATCATGAAAAAGCCTATGGCAAACGTCTAGATATACCAGCAGGCGCGGCTGTTCGTTTTGAACCTGGTGATGAAAAAGAAGTACAACTCGTAGAATACAGTGGTAAACGTAAAATCTACGGTTTTCATGGTGACGTAAATGGTTCCATCGATGAGTCACGTGTTTATAAACTGGAAGATGATAGTACTGCAACAGAAGTCATTGCAGAACAAGACAAAACGAGTGAAAATGCTAACAAAGGAAGAGGGTAAAAAGTATGAGCTTTAAAATGACGCAATCCCAATATACAAGTCTCTATGGACCAACTGTTGGTGATTCTGTAAGATTAGGCGATACAAACTTATTTGCTCGCGTAGAACGTGATTACGCTACATATGGAGATGAAGCTGCATTCGGCGGTGGTAAGTCTATCCGTGATGGTATGGCACAAAATCCAAATGTCACACGTGATGACAAGCAAGTTGCTGATTTAGTCATCACAAATGCGATGATTATTGATTACGATAAGATTGTCAAAGCCGACATCGGCGTTAAAAATGGCTATATCATGAAAATTGGTAAAGCAGGCAATCCAGATATTATGGATAACGTAGATATTATTATTGGTGCTACAACAGACATTATTTCTGCTGAAGGTAAAATTGTAACTGCGGGTGGCATAGATACACATGTCCATTTCATTAACCCTGAACAATCGCAAGTTGCATTAGAAAGTGGTATCACAACACATATCGGTGGCGGTACAGGCGCGTCTGAGGGTACGAAGGCGACAACTGTCACACCTGGACCATGGCACTTACATCGTATGTTACTCGCAGCAGAGTCATTACCGTTGAATATTGGCTTTACTGGTAAAGGGCAAGCTGTAAACCACACAGCTTTAGTCGAACAAATTCACGCTGGTGCAATCGGCTTAAAAGTGCATGAAGACTGGGGTGCAACGCCTTCAGCACTTGATCATGCTTTACAAGTCGCAGATGACTATGACGTACAAATCGCGTTGCACGCAGATACGTTAAATGAAGCTGGTTTCATGGAAGAAACAATGGCTGCAGTAAAAGATCGCGTATTGCATATGTATCATACGGAAGGTGCTGGTGGTGGTCATGCGCCCGATTTAATTAAGTCTGCTGCGTATGCTAACATTTTACCTTCTTCAACAAATCCGACGTTACCTTATACTGTAAATACAATCGATGAACATTTAGATATGGTTATGATTACCCACCATTTAAATGCATCTATCCCTGAAGATATTGCGTTTGCGGATTCACGTATTCGTAAAGAAACCATTGCAGCTGAAGATGTACTTCAAGATATGGGCGTATTTAGTATGGTAAGTTCTGATTCACAAGCAATGGGACGTGTCGGAGAAGTAATTACCCGTACTTGGCAAGTTGCTCACCGTATGAAAGAACAACGTGGATTATTAGATGGCGACAGTGAATACAATGACAATAATCGTATTAAACGCTATATAGCAAAATATACAATTAACCCAGCCATTACACATGGTATTTCTGACTATGTAGGTTCAATTGATGAAGGTAAATTAGCCGACATCATTCTTTGGGAACCAGCATTCTTCGGCGTTAAACCTGATGTCATCGTTAAAGGCGGGTTAATCAACGCTGCAATCAACGGAGATGCGAATGGCTCTATCCCTACTTCAGAACCTTTAAAATATCGCAAAATGTATGGTCAATTAGGTGGAAATCTACAAAGTACATCGATGACTTTTGTTTCTACAACTGCTTATGAAAACGATATTGGTAAACTTTTAGGCTTAAAACGCAAATTAAGACCTGTGCACAATATCCGTAAATTAAGTAAAAAAGATATGAAAAACAATAATGCAACACCAGATTTAGACGTTGACCCACAAACATATGAAGTTTTTGTTGATGGAGAGAAAATTACAAGCGAACCTGCTACAGAATTACCATTAACACAACGCTATTTCTTATTCTAGGAGGTAAATCATGATTATCGAAGAAATTGTAGGTAATATCGCTAATTTTTCAGATAGTGAAAAAGGTAAACATATGGAAAAGGTATACCTAGAAAATTCAGATTTAGTAAAAAGAATTCAACGCGTTACAACAGATCATGGTAATGAAATAGGTATCCGTTTAAAACAGCCTATTGATTTACAATACGGCGATATATTATATAAAGATGATAAAAATATGATTGTTGTTGATGTAAATTCTGAAGATTTACTGGTAATCAAACCACGTACATTACAAGAAATGGGAGATATCGCTCATCAACTTGGTAACAGACATTTACCAGCACAATTCACAGAAACTGAAATGCTCGTTCAATATGACTACTTAGTGGAATCTTTATTAAAAGACCTAGGTATTCCTTATGAACATGAAGACCGCAAAGTTAACAAAGCATTCAGACACATAGGACATTCACATGATTGATCATGCACACCTACGCCTGTTTCAATTTTGCGATTCGCAATTCCCAACAGGCGCATTCAGTCATTCATTTGGACTTGAGACATATATCCAGCGTGATACTGTCCATGACGAAGAAAGTTTCCAACAATGGCTCGTGTTATTTTTAAATGAGCAATTAACATATGCAGATGGTTTAACAATGCGTTTAGTGTATGATGCCCTAAATGAAAATGATACAAAAGCAATATTGAAATTAGATCGTATTCTTTTTGTTCAAAACTTACCAAAAGAAACGAGACAAGGTTCAAAACAAATGGGAAATCGCATGGTTAAACTTGCGTCTGAATTATATGATAGCGATTGGATTAATTGGTATCATGCCCAAATGAAAGATAAAAAAGCATCCTTGCATCCTGCAATTTGCTTTACAATGCTTGGTCACCATCTCGGTGTCGATATCGAAACCATCATTGACTATTATCTATATCAAAATGTGTCCAGTCTCACTCAAAATGCCGTTCGTGCAATTCCATTAGGACAAACTGCCGGACAGCGTATTGTTCATAAAATGATTCCAATCATGAAAGAAACAAGAGACCATATCATGACAATTCCTGCGTCACAGCTCGGTATTACAGCACCAGGTTTGGAAATCAATCAAATGGAACATGAAAACGTAAATGTAAGAATTTTTATATCTTAGGAGGACAAGCTTTATGACAGATACAATTAAAATAGGTGTCGGCGGCCCTGTTGGTGCAGGGAAAACGCAACTTATCGAAAAAATTGTCAAACGCTTAGCGAAAGACATGAGTATCGGTGTAATTACAAATGATATCTATACTAAAGAGGATGAGAAAATATTAGTGAATTCAGGTGTCTTACCCGAAGATAGAATCATCGGTGTAGAGACAGGTGGTTGCCCTCATACAGCAATTCGTGAAGATGCGTCAATGAACTTTGCAGCAATCGATGAATTAAAAGAGCGCAATGATGATATTGAACTTATCTTCATAGAATCAGGTGGCGATAACTTAGCTGCTACATTCAGTCCTGAACTTGTCGACTTTTCAATCTATATTATCGATGTTGCCCAAGGAGAGAAAATCCCACGTAAAGGTGGCCAAGGTATGATTAAGTCGGACTTTTTCGTCATTAACAAAACAGATTTAGCACCTTACGTTGGCGCATCATTAGATCGCATGGCAGAAGACACGAAAGTCTTCCGTGGTAACCGACCATTTACTTTTACAAATCTTAAAACAGACGAAGGCTTGGATGAAGTCATACAATGGATTGAACAAGATGTATTTCTTAAAGGATTAGCCTAAATGTCTAACAACAAACAAGCTTGGACAGGACAATTAGATTTATCCGTTTTTAACAATGGTAAAAAATCTGTTGCTAGAGATGTCTTTTTTGAAAAAGCCTTAAAAGTCATGCGTCCAGTCTATCTAAATCAATCTGATATCCCCACCTTCTATATCGTCAACGTAGGTGGCGGATACTTAGATGGTGACCGCTATACGATGAATTTTAATATTGATTCTGATGCTAAAGTTATATTAACTTCACAAGGTGCCACAAAAATTTATAAAACATTGAATGATCATGTCGAGCAATACCAAACCTTTAATATAAAAAATAATGGTTATGCTGAATATGTTGGTGATCCCATTATAGCCTTTGAAAACGCAAAGTTTTATCAACACAATGTATTCAATTTGGAATCAACTGCGTCTCTATTCTATACAGATATTCTTACACCAGGTTATTCCAAATCAGATAAACGTTTTAGTTATACGTATATGCACTTACTAAACGAAATATATGTAGATGATGCATTGGTAACGTTTGATAATATGTTACTCGATCCACAGAAACAAAATGTGGATGGTCTAGGTTATATGGAAGATTATACGCATCTAGGTTCTTGTTATTTCATCCACCCTAGCGTTAATCAAAAATTTATTGAACAAGTTTATGAGGAAATTAAACACTTCCAACATAAATATGACTGCCGTTTTGGTATCACACATTTACCAACTCACGGTTTCAGCCTTCGTATCTTATCTAATAAAACGCAAGTGATTGAAAGTATCATAACTGCAGTTCAATGTTATGTCGTCAAACAAATCTTTGACCGTGATGTAGATTTTTTAAGAAAGTATTAGTTTTAAAAAAAGGGCTGGAATCATTTCCAGTCCTTTTTATTATGAATATGCGTTCTGTTATATTATTAACGTTCAAAGTCTATTTCTTAAATCAGGTTAAGTAGCCAAACTAAGCTTGCTACAAATAATACAATAGTAATGAGATAAATGGTTAACTTTTGTCCTTTAGTTAATGCTTTTTCTTCTTTTGTAAACAAACTAAACATGGTACCATCTTTGCCCATTAATAATGTAATAGAATAAATAAGAAAGACAATAGAAATAATGAATAATATTAAGGCAACCAATACCATATATGTCCCCCTTTTCCAGTTGTAAATTTTTCTAGTAAGCTAAATATCATACTATCTTACATTATGCATTTTATAAAGAATTAACTATTTTTAAGCCTCGTAAAACAAATTGTTAACTCTGTTCATACATAATTGATACAATAGTACAGGCTTATAAAAAATAAAGGAGTGATTTTTGTGACAGATGAATATATCTATAAAAATACGGTACAGCCATCTTGGATAGACAATAATAATCATATGCATGATGCGCAATATTATTCCATTTTCAGTGATGCTGTTGTAGGCTTTTTTGAATCTATCGATTTCTCCACAGATTATCGTCATAGTCAAGATGTGACAATGTTCAGCGTAGAAGCGCATATTTCATTTTTAAAAGAACTTTTACTCGATGAATCCTTCTATATTAAAGTACATATTTACGATTACGATGCCAAAAGAGTACATTTATTCTTAACAATGTATAATAGCAACGATGAACGCAATGCAACATATGAAGCCATTATGATGGGTGTTGGCAATGAAACAAGACGAAGCATGGACTTTCCTAAACCCATCCAAGAAAAAATCAAACACTATTTTGATCAACAAAACACTTTCGACGTACCTAAACAACTCGGACATGTCATCGGCATTCCAAAGAAATAACTACGCTTGGTTACGACAACTAAATCATGCAAATATCATCCGACGCTATTAGTAAAGCTCAATACACTTTATAATCAGATAAGTGTATTGAGCTTTACGCTTTTTTTGACATTCTCATTGTGCGTTGCTAGAATTAAATAGAATGACCATTCTATTTTGAAAGTGTGAGATATATGTCACAAAAGAAACAAGATATCTTGAGTGTAGCAGAACGCCTATTTTATGAATATGGTTTTAAAGGTGTAGGTTTGAAGCAAATTATACAAGAAGCTAATGTCGCAACGATGACGCTATATAATCATTTTGAATCTAAAGATAACTTAGTGGCTCAAGTACTGAAACAGCGTGAAACACGTTATTGGCACTATCTAGACAGTCACGTTGAACAACATCCTGAAAAACCTTTTATATCAGCAGTCACGGCGCATTGTCAGTGGTTAAATGATTATTCGTATAAAGGTGATATGTTTATGCGTGCTATTGAGGATTATGCAGACACGGATAATGAGATTGAAAGTACAGCAAGAGGTCACAAAGAAAGACTGTTACATTATTTAGAAAAACTTGCTGATGATGCTGGTATTGAAAATGGTTATGATTTAGCCGTTCAATATACTTTGCTTTTAGAAGGTACAACTTCTATGACTGCTTTATTAGGTTCTAAAGATGCGACTTCGCATGCTATCACAATGGCCAAGTTATTATTAAATGAAGCACATAATCAATAATTCCAAACGAATTTGAAGTATTTTAATACAAAATGCACTTACTCGTTATCTTTACACAAAAGTAGAATGAACATCTATATATTTTAGTTCTAAGTAGAATGAACATTCTATCTATAAAAGGAGGTTCCTATTAATGAAATTTTCAAAACTTGTATTCCCTGGTATTGCTATGATCGCAACGACCTATGGATTAGGCCGTTTTAGTTTTGGTCTCTTTTTACCAGACATTACTAATGATTTATCTTTATCTGCATCTCAAGCTGGTCTAATTTCGTCTTTATTTTATTTAGCGTATTGTTTTACAATCGTTTATTCAACTCTACAGACAGATACGATTGGTCCAAAACGTATGATAATACTTGCTGGCATCTCTGTAGTCATTGGTTTGATTACTATTGGCGTATCAAGCAATGCAATCATTCTATCTATCGGTGTTATTTTTACAGGTGCAAGCACCGGTCTCGTTTCTCCTCCGTATGGCTATACCATTTCGTTGTGGATTAATCTTCAAGATCAAGGTAAAGCAAATACTTTGATTAATTCAGGAACGAGTATGGGTTTAATGTTTACTGGTATAACAGCAATGCTTGTATTTTTAGATTGGCGTGATACTTATTTAATATATGCTTTAATTGCATTGGTCGTTTTATTTTGGAACTATATCGTCATACCGAAGCTTCAAAAAGATATTAAAATTCATACAGGTAGTCTTAATATTAGAGATATTTCTGCAAGCACACGTATCGTCACTGCCTCTACACTGCTCGGTATATCTACTGCACCATTTGGACTTTCTCAAAACCCATTGTCCAATTAACAGGCAATTATTCAGATATAGCACTTTCTATTTTTTGGATTTTAATTGGCATATTTGGTGTAGTTGGTGGTATTTCTGGTTCAATTATCGATAAAAAAGGGATTCACTTCGCGTTTAATTTTGGCGTTATTGCATTAGCATGCGCTAGTGTATTATTAGCATACACGCCAAGCATTTGGTTACTACCATTTATTGCGTCATCATTATTCGGCCTGAGTTATATTTTCTTAACCGGTGTTTTACTGGTTTGGGGAATCAAACTGTTTGTCAAAAATGCTTCTCTTGGCATAGGCATACCTTTCTTACTTCTAGCGGTTGGACAAGTTATAGGTTCATCTATCGCTGGTATTGTAATTGATATACTAAATTATGAATATAGCTTTATCATTTTTGGCATTATCGGACTGATTCCATTACTCATTTATCCTAAAGTAGAGGTTACAGAAAACAAAATACCGAAAGGTCGTTATAGTAAATTACAAAAAACTAACTCAGATATACTTAACGATACTTACGCACAACATCAAACTTCAAACTCAAATAATGATAAATATAACCATATATAAAAAAGGAATAAGCCTGAAATCAATGATTCTAAATTGATTTCCGCTTATTCCCAACTTATTCCTATATGCATTTCATTTCTTTTTGAAATTTATACTATTAACCTAATGCGTTTAATGATTGTTCTAGATCCTCGACTAAATCTTTTGTATCTTCAATACCTACTGATAAACGTACTAATCCGTCGGCGATGCCTTCTTTTTCACGAATATCTTTAGGAATTGAAGCATGTGTCATTAATGCAGGTACTGAAATTAAACTTTCAACAGCACCTAAACTCTCAGCTAAAGTGAAATAATGTGATTCACTGATTACTTTTTTAGCACTTTCTATGTCAGCGACTTCAAATGCGACAACACCTGTATGGCCCTCAGATTGTGCTTCGTGAATATCATGATTTAAATGGTCCGAGATACTTGGATGGAATACCTGTTTCACTGCTGAATGTTGTTGTAACATATCAATGATAGCAAGTGTATTACGTTGAACCTGTTCCATGCGTAATCCAAGTGTTTTTATGCCACGAATCAGTAAATAACTATCTTGAGGTCCAAGCACACCACCAGTTGAGTTCTGAATAAATCCTAAACGTTCAGCTAATTCAGCGTCACTTGTTGCAACTAATCCGGCAACAACATCGCTATGACCACCAATATATTTTGTGGCTGAATGTAAAACAATATCAATGCCCAATGTTAATGGATTTTGGAAATATGGCGTCATAAATGTATTATCAACAACCGAAATTAAATGATGCTTTTTAGCAATTTCTGCTGATTTTTTAATATCAGTGACACGTAATAAAGGATTAGACGGCGTTTCAATGTATAACATTTTCGTTTCAGGTTTAATATATTGTTCAACAGCTTCTATATTTGTCGTATCGATAAACTCAGCATCAATACCAAACCTATTAAACACTTTTGTTAAAGCTCTATAAGTACCACCATATACATCTGAATTGATGAGTAAATGGTCACCTTTATCTAATAACATAATAACTGCTGAAATAGCTGCCATACCAGAACCAAATGCAAAGCCACTTTCACCTTGCTCTAAATCTGCAATTAAACCCTCTAAAGCACTGCGTGTTGGATTTGCCGAACGAGAATATTCATATCCCTGTCTCATGTCGCCAATACCATCTTGCATATACGTACTTGTTTGATAAATTGGCGTTGTAACTGCACCTGTATATGGATCTGTTGTTTGTCCACCATGAATTAATTGTGTTTTTTTATTCATTTGATTGTCTCCTTATAATTTAAAATTTGTTTTGACATATATCGGTCACTGCCATCTGGAAAAATGGTTACAATGACACCTTTATTAATATGTTTTTTAATTTCTAGAGCGCCTTGCAATGCTGCTCCGGAAGAACTACCTACTAAAAGACCTTCTTGTCTTGCTAATAATTTAACATTTTGAAAAGCGGCATCATCACTCACTTTTATAATATCTGACACCAATGCTTTAGGTAGAAAAGATGGCCATTTTTCTGAACCGATCCCTTCAATATCATGACTATGCGCATTACCGCCACTTAAAATAGATCCTTCTGGTTCTACGATGACACTTTCGGTATGATATGTTGCTGCTAAATGTTCAGCAACACCTGTAAAAGTCCCTCCTGAACCAACACCACCTACAAAATAATCAATATCTTTAAGCTTATCTGTTATTTCTTTTCCTATTGTAGATTTATAGGTCTCAGGATTGCGATAAGATTCGAATTGATTTAAATAATACGCACCAGTTTGCAGTTCATAATCACGTGCGGCCTTTTGTGCACCTGCCATGCCTAAAGTTTGATCTGTTCTGATGACTTCAGCACCTAACGCTTTTATAATTGATATCTTTTCTTCAGAAAAACCTTCAGGTGCAAAAATCACAGCACTGACGCCGTAATGATTAGCAGCAATTGCAACACCAATTCCTGTATTCCCTGCAGATGCCTCTACAACGACATCGCCTTTTTGGATTATATTCTCTCTTATTGCTGTTTCGATTAAATGTTTTCCTAATCGATCTTTCACACTACCACCAGGATTATACTGTTCTAACTTGGCATAAATTTGTACATCTTTATTACTAAATGACTCCAACAATACTAATGGCGTATTTCCAATTAAATCAAAAGCAATCATTATTTCCCTCCATAGTGCCTTTCTCCCCACAATACCTTACTATACCGATAAGAATTATAAATCCTTTTCTTCATATTTGCAATCATTTCATTTTCAAGTCAATAAAGTATAATAATCTAATTCCTACTTTTTCAGTAAGCATACTTGAAATAGCCAATTAGCTCTTGTATAGTTGTAATTATCAGAAAATTTAGAAATTATAGGGAGGCTTTATCATATGACTCAAAACCCTTGGCATTTAGATACTTTATCTATTCACGGCGGGCAAGTAGTAGATGATTTTTCAAAAGCACGTGCTGTACCAATTTATCAGACATCTAGTTATGTGTTTGATAATACTGAACATGCGAGAAAGTTATTTGCTTTAGAGGAAGATGGCAATATTTATACAAGAATTATGAACCCTACACAAAATGTTTTTGAAGAACGGATTGCAGCCTTAGAAGGTGGTGTAGGTGCTTTAGCTACATCTTCTGGACAAGCAGCCATACATTTAGCACTTTTAAATATTGTAGAAAGTGGCGATGAAATTGTTGCTTCGTCAAATTTATATGGAGGTACCTATAACCTTTTAAATATTACCTTTAAAAAACTAGGTATTAAAGTCCATTTTGTAGATCCTAGTCATCCAGACAATTTCAAAAATGCAATAACAGATAAAACAAAAGCAGTATATGCTGAAACCATTGGGAACCCACGCATTGATGTGTTAGATATTGAAGCTGTAGCCGATATCGCACACAATCATAACATTCCTTTGATTGTTGATAACACATTCCCAACACCTTACTTATTGCGTCCTTTTGAATTTGGAGCAGATATCATAGTACATTCAGCCACTAAATTCATTGGTGGCCATGGTACTTCCATTGGTGGCGTGATCGTTGATAGTGGAAAATTCAATTGGGATAATGGAAAATTCCCAGGTTTAGTAGAACCTGATGAAAGTTATCATGGTATTTCTTATGCAAAAGATGTTGGCGAAGCTGCCTATATTACCAAAGCACGTGTACAGTTGTTACGTGATTTAGGTTCTGCAGTATCACCCTTTAATGTCCATGAGTTCTTAATTGGTTTAGAAACACTACACTTACGCTTAGAACGACACTCTGAAAATGCTTTACGTGTCGCACAATATCTAGAACAACATCCAAAAGTAACTTGGGTCAACTATCCAGGTTTAAAAAATAACGCTTATCATCAACTCGCTCAAAAATATTTACCTGATGGCCAAGGTGCTATATTGACCTTTGGCATAGATGGCACGGTAGACGATATCGCCAAATTTGTTGACGGTTTAAATCTATTTTCCCACTTAGCGAATGTAGGTGATTCAAAATCATTAATCATTCATCCAGCTAGTACTACACATTTACAATTATCACCAGAAGATCAAAAAGCTTCCGGCGTAGTACCAGAACTAGTTAGATTGTCTGTAGGTACCGAAAACATTAATGATATTATTGCTGATCTCGATAACGGTTTTAAAGAATCACTTGGAAATTAATGTTAAAAATTTCCTTAGTGATTCTTATGCAAAAGATTTTCTTTTGTATTCATTAATTTCACTTGGAAATTAATGTTACGAATTTCCTTAGTGATTCTTATGCAATATTACTACGTTTATGATGTAACTTTAAAGTGTGACATCACATATACTCATAAAAAAGGCAGGGCCATATCACTATGGCCCTGCCTTTTTTACACGTCCCAGAACACTTACCTCACACAAACCGAAGCCTAACCTCAGTGTAATTTCCTACAACCTTCTATTCGTGCTAACCATCTCTGACTAATTTAAAAATCTAGATATTAATAAAGGTTCCAGATCTTTATTCTAATTTAGTTTATCCGGAGTGAGACTACGAAATCTCTATTAGCATATTCAATTTCTGTCACGTTCTCCTATATATTATTTGTTTACATGATATAAACCCGTTAAAACATTTGCCTCTAAATTACTTATTGTTACATTTAATGTGCTATTTTGAATTAAATAATGTTTTTGTGCATAATTTTCAATGCTTGATTTATAAGGTAGCTTACTTTGGGTAACACCGCCACCCAATACAATGTTATTAATATTAAAAATACTGAATAGATTTGTACATAGTTGTTGTGTTAATATCAAAACTTCATCTATCATTTCAGTTATCTCACTATGCGCTTGATGGAGATACATTTCTATAGCTTCTCTAGTACTTACATGCTTATTTAAAATGTGACTCGCTTTTCTACTGATCGCTAAACCTGATATTTCATTTTCCACACAAACATATTGTTTACAAACCGGACATTGGTAATCACTATCGCCTTTTATAATGGTATGACCAATTTCACCAAAGTTCCCATTAACACCAGAAACAAGTTCCCCTTTTCTTATATAGGCCATACCTACACCCGTACTAATAGTTAAATATATAAAATCCTCAGTTTGATGTTTCATATATTGATGCTCCGCTAAAATAAACGCATCCACTGTTTTAACATTTTCTGAGAGTTGATTTAGGTGCAATATTGCATTTCTGATATTCATTTCACTACCATTGACGGTGATCCCTTTTTTCTTGGTTATTTGGATATTCACGTCGAATGATATACACCATGCTTTAATTTTATTTATATAATCAGTGACTTCTGCCTTCGTTAAATGAAAAGTTTTTCCTATGGCTTCACTTGTAAGTGGTTGTTGATACATGAGTAATTGATAACCCAACTTGATTAATAGTTCACTTTCTTTATTGGTAAAATCAGTTACAATTGTTTCTATTTGTTGCATACTATATAAGGACTGATTCAATTTATACCCTCGTCCTTTTACACTTACAATGAGATCATCTAAGATTTCACTATTAATATATTGAATATCATTTCTAGCTGTTCGATTAGAAACATTTAAGTACCTTGCAATTTCATCTGCATTTAAAAATTGATTACGATTGATTAACATTAATCTGATGAGCTTTACATGTCTTTCTAGCATCATTACACCTCCCATGCTCATATACTTCACTTCTATTCATCGCTATATTTAAGTATATTGTAGCCATTACCGGATTGATAAACAAGATAAGCATTTATTTTAAATATAAAAAACACGCATTCAAAAGAAAATATCTAATGAATGCGTGTTTGAATGTTTTAATCGCTATTGTTGTGCTGTATGAATCGTTTGTCTAATATATTCATATGCTTCTTTAAGTTCGCGTTCTTCTTCTTTGTCTAATGTTATCGCAAATCTTTGAACAATACCCTTTTTATCTATTAATGTTGGTAAACTAAATGCACCATCTTCTAAGCCATATTCTGAACTCAGGGAAGTCAATGGTGTAATTGTTCTCTGATCCAATGCAATGGACTGTATCAAAAATGATGTCACTTTTGATATCGCTGCGTTGGTCCACCCTTTTTGGTAAAAAACATCCATCGACACTTCGTTGATAATGGACGATATGTGTGACTTATCAATTGCTGGACGGTCACTTAATGCCTCAAATTCCGATAGTTCCATACCATGAATATGCACTTTACTCCACACGGGGATTGCATGTTGACCATGTTCCCCAATGACAAAAGCTTCCACATTATTTGGATCAATTTGATAATGATCGGCTATAATTGTTTTAAATCTTGATGTCTCTAGAGCCGTACCCGTACCAATAATTTTATGGGCTGGGTAATCTATTTGATTTGCAAAGTAAACCATAGAATCTACAGGATTAGATATCAGAATCACAACCGCCTCTTGCGTCACTTCAGCTATTTGGGACATTATGCCCTTAATGATGTCGTGATTTCCTTGCGCTAATAATGTACGGTCACCATTATTTTTATCGGTTGCTTCACTCGCAGCTATGACGATAAAGTCTGCATCCGTTAAGTCTTGATAGACACCGCTACGAATCTTGATATGTGCAGTATTTATCAGTCCTTGCGAGTGAATATGGTCAAGTGCTTCACCACTTGCCACGTCCGCTCTATCATCAATTAAAATAATCTCTGAAAACAAATTCAGTTGCTGTACATCTGTAAGTACTTGCGTACCCACTTTTCCTAAACCAATAATACCTAGCTTAGACATAATCGAATCACCTTCCTCTTCAATCTATATATTACATGATTATTTATTTTTCATACGGAATAACATCTTGTCCATATTTATCAGTTATAAATTTCTTCATCTCTTTAGATTGTAAAACTTTCATAAGTTCTTTGAATTTTTTATCGTTTTTATGTCCTTCTTGTACGGCAACAATATTCGCAAATGGTGATGATTTTCCTTCTATAGCAATTGCATCTTTATGTGGTGTTAGACCATTATCAATCGCATAATTAGAATTCATTATCACTGCTGCGCCTTCTTTACTATTATAAGTTTTAGGTAAGAATTCCGCACCTTGCTTGTTATTAAATTTCAAATCTTTTTTATTTTCTACAATGTCATCAAACTTAGCATCTTCAATACTGACACCTTTTTTAATTTTGATTAAGCCTTTATCAACAAAGAATGACAAGAAACGACCTTCTTCAGCAGGATTGTTTGATACATAAATGGTAGAACCTTTAGGGATATCTTTAATGTCTTTATATTTTTTACTATAAACGCCCATCGGTGTCGTGAACACTTTCCCGGCTTCTTCTATTTTATAATTATGGTCTTTCTTTTCTGCTTTAAGATACGGTGTATGTTGAAATGCATTCGCATCAACATCTCCTTTATCTAATAATTTATTAGGAACCTTATAATCATTAACTGTTTTTATTTTTAAATCATAGCCTTTCTTTTTCATTTCTTCTTTTGCATGTTCAAGTACGACGCCATGGGGCGCTGGCGAAGCAGCAATCGTAATTTCCTTATCCTCTTTTTCACCATTCGATTTACCACATGCTGCTAGTATAATCGTTAACACAAACAATGATCCTAAAATAAACCATTTTCTCATAATACTTTCACTCCTTAAAAATTTGTTTCAACGTACTTATATGTATAAAAAAACTTTCTCTTAATAAATCAAGAGAAAGTTTGCACTTTCTCTCATCTCCAAAAGTTAAATAACTTTTTGTGACTTAGCACCATTTCGAAAAATCGACGGTTGCTGGGTTTCATCGGGCACATCCCTCCACCACTCTTGATAAGAGTCAATCATATTTATGTTTAGTGGTTTAATCCTAGCATTATGCTCAAGATTAGTCAATGAGTTTTTAGAAAATTCTAAACACTAACACGATAAAATATACCTGTCCTTCACAAAGAAGACAGGTATATCACTAAGAATTATGTAAATTACATGATAATCATGAAAATATACGCTAATAAATTATTCAAAGCATGTAACGCAATGGCTACAGCTAAACTACGCTGCGATTTCATATATACATATACAATACCAACTGCTATGGCAAGATACATCACAATTTCTAATGGAGATTTAGCTTCTGTTACATGTAAAGATGCAAACACAATAATTGAAATAACAGACATAACATAGAAATTTAATTTCTTTCCTAATTCGCCAATAATTAAATGTCTAAATAAAAATTCTTCTGTCATTGGTGCAATAATTACAATTGAGAAAAAAGCTAATATGGTTGATACAGGCGTAGCAAACATTTCCTCCACCATTTTGTCATTTTGTGTTTCTTCAAATTTCCAATGTTCTGGTGCGAATGCATTTACTAAATATGGATAAATTTCTTTAAACACTATAATAACGATAAATGTAATGACAATGAGTTTCCAGTGTTGCTTAATATTTTGTAGCCCCTGTTTCCACGATTGTCTAAATGAATGTCTATGGAATAAAATCCATAACGCGAATATAATTATAAAGGCAATCATTTCCATTAATATGCCTGGCGTACCTGAAAAGTTAGCATTAAAGTTAGCGTTATTTTTCCCTTGCGTTTCATTGATTCCAATCATGATTGTTAAGATGACTATAGATAAACAAAAATTACCTATCAAATAAATAAACGGTAGTAGAAAATCTTTCCCTTGCATATCTTTCCACTGATACTTATGATCATTTTTAAACGACATTGGAACCCCTCCATGTTTTTAATTAGTGAACACTTATTACATTGCACAAATTTTATTGTTTTCAAATATATATTTAAAAATAAAATATACTGTCCCAACTACATCTATTGAATTATTTGAAAATTATTTTCATATGCGTATATGCCCCTCAAATGTGGTATATATACATCAATTAACAAATCAACACACATAGCGTATAAGGAGTTGTATTCAATGCGTATATTAGTATTAGGTGCTGGCGGTATCGGAGGCTATTTTGGAGGCAGATTAGCCGAAAGCGGACAGAACGTGACATTCTTAGTAAGACCCAAACGCAAGTCATTTTTAGAAAGAAATGGATTAGCCATCCACAGTGAGCAGGGAGATTATCATTTCAATCCTCAACTCATTACAAAAGACGATCGCGTAGCGCCTTTCGATGTTATTTTACTTTCTTCTAAATCCTATCATTTAGAGCAAGCCATGACAGATTTGAAACCATTTGTCGATGGTCATACTGCCATCATTCCATTATTAAACGGCGTCGCACATATTCCACAATTACAATCTATCTTTGGTAAAGACAAAGTTATGGGTGGCTATTGTGTGATAGAAACAACATTAGATAGTATGGGAGAAATCATACAAACAAGCCCTTTTGATAAACTCTTTTTTGGAGAACTAGATGGAAGTAAAAGTGAACGCGCACAAAAAATTGCACAAGCATTTTCTGAAACAAAGGCAGAATTCAAATTAAGCACTTCAATCGAACAAGGCATGTGGCACAAATATTTAATGATTACTGTGTTATCCAGTATCACAACATTAATGCATGCGCCTATTGGTCCTATTCGAGACAGTGATGGTGGCATTAACTTCGTTCGCTCTTTATACAATGAAGTCGCTTCGATAATGCGTGCACATCGAGCGCCACTCGCAGACGATATTGTATCACAATATATGACATCATTTAATCAGTTATCATACCATTTTAAGACTTCTATGCAACGTGACATGGAAAAAGGATTAAATATTGAAACAGGTCACTTACAAGGTTATTTATTAAACTTAGCCGATACGTACCAAATTGACGCCCCATTACTTAAATGCGTCTACCAAAACCATAAAGTCTATAAAGAAATGCTTAAATAATATAAACAGATCACAAATCTGAAATACAACAGCGCATGTCATCTTTATTATGAGATGACATGCGCTGTTTAAAGTTAAGTCGATAAATGCAATATTATTTTAGTTTTGACATATATTGATAAGCTGTTACGCCATATCGATATTTAAATACCTTATTTAAATGCGCTAAATCTACGAAAGCACATTCTGCTATAGCAAGATAGTCATGCTGCTCTAACCAATTTTGAACGCTTTTCAAATCTTCCACAATCGTTCGTCTTGAAACAGATACGGTGGTCGCAAGCACTTGTGATGATGTCGGCGTATTGGCTTCAAGTAATTTTAACGTTATATATAACAAGCGCTCTTCTTTTGCATAATGTATTGTATGCGTTGTCGATTTATGTGCAAAGCGCTTTAACTGTTCTGGTGTTGTGGTTATTTTGACCCCCTCTTGCTTAGTCCTTTGAATAATTAAACCTAGGTTACTTGCCATATCTTCAATGTATTCAAGATCGTACTGTATCGTTCTTTCTGTAACATTAAAGTGCGTTGCTAAATGATGAATTTGCACAAAAGTTTCACATTCAAGTATGAACATTAAAATATGATACTGTCGCTTACTTAACATATTAGCAACCTCCTCGCCTCTTTATTGTAAACGCTTTCTAAAGATGATAGATGTGTAATCTCTTTCGTCTTTAAATGCGAAAAGTTGCACATCAAATAAAAAAATCATTATATTTTTAAATTATAAAGTTCAAAGTACATATATGATATCGTTTTATAAAAAAAAGCCCGGACATAACTAAATGTCTCGGACTCACCTTATTTAGGCAATCATATATTCTATTGAAAATACATCGCTATCACTTTTAAAAATGCTATTCTTCAGACTGCCTAATCATCCTTGTCAGTATATATAACAAGGCAATCGTTTTATCATAATACTTTCACTAAACTTTCTTTCAACGTTAAACTTCACGAATCATATTTAAAAATCTTTGTAGTTCAGCGCTTTGTGGATGATTAAAGATTTGCTCTGGAGGCCCAGATTCTCCAATTACACCATCATGTATAAATACAATCTTGTTAGATACTTCTTTAGCAAATCGCATTTCATGCGTCACGATAATCATTGTCATACCTTCATTAGCTAGGTCCTTGATGACACGAAGCACATCATTAACGAGTTCTGGATCTAACGCAGACGTAGGTTCATCAAACAGCATTACTTTTGGATTCATGGCTAAAGCTCTAGCAATTGCTACACGTTGCTGTTGCCCTCCAGATAAAGCATTCGGTCTTTGATCTTTTACAGCAGTTAAATCTACTTTTTCCAATAAAGCTAATGCTTGTTGCTTTGCTTCATCTTTTTTCGTTTTTTTAACAGTAATGAGACCTTCCATTACATTTTCTAATGCCGTTTTATGTGGGAATAAATTATAACTTTGAAATACCATGCCCGACTGTTTACGGACTTTTATCTGTGATTTCTTGTCTGCATTGCTATAAGTCTCTCCATTAACATACACAGCACCTTCTGTAGGCAACTCTAAAGCATTAATCATTCGCAACAAAGTCGTCTTACCTGAACCTGATCGTCCAATAAATGTCACAACTTCTCCTTGATTAACGTTTAAATCAATCCCTTTGATAACTTCTTTATCATCAAATGATTTTTTTATATTTTTTAATTCAATCATGAGCGATACCCTCTTTCAAGATAAGATTCATAGAAGTTTTGTGCAATTGAAATGATAAAGCAAACCACCCAGTACATAAGTGCTACAAGTAGATAAATAGTTAAATACTCGTATGTCGTTGAAGCGACTTCTTGTGCTTTTCTAAACATTTCAGCTACTAATATAAATCCTAAAAGTGATGTATCTTTAATTAAACTTAAAAATGTATTACCTAATGCTGGTACGGATACTCTAATCGCTTGTGGCAAGATAATACGTTGAATCGTTTGTCGATAATTCATACCGATTGAATAGGCCGCTTCTGTTTGACCCTTAGGTATAGACATAATACCTCCACGAATAATTTCAGAAGCATATGCCCCTACATTTAATGATAAGCCAATAATTGCTGCGATAACTGGTGCTAACGTCCATTGATTTTCAGAGTTATTTGTCAATAATCTGCCGAGTTCAGGGATCCCGTAAAAGATAATGAATAATTGTACAATCATCGGTGTACCTCGGATGATTGAAATATAAAAACGAGCAATCCCTCTTAAAATACGGCTTGTTGAAATGCGCATTAACGCAGTGAGTAACGCAATCACTAAACCTAACAAAAAGGTTACTAATGTAATAGGTATAGAAAATTTCACTAATCCTTCAAGCATCGGTGCAAATGCTTGACCAGCTGCGTCTAGTGCATGTTGCTGTTCAGTATTAAGATTTAGAAACATCTTCGCCGAACCATTTTTTGCTTATTTTTGCTAATTCACCATTATCTTTTAATTTTTTCATTGCTTTATTTACTTTTTCAATTGTTGCATCGTCTTCTTTTTTACTAAATGTTAAAGCAGATTGACTCTTCTCAGCATTACCTTCAATAATTTTCACATCTGCATTAGGTTTTTGTTTTTTATAATCTAAGTATGAAATATTGTCATTAAATGTACCTTCAACTCTATTAGATTGTAATAAATCCATAGCCTGATTGAAGCCATCTACTTTCGTTAATTCTGCACCTTTAGATTTAGCCAATTTACCATAATTTGAAGTAAACGTTTGAGCCAATTTCTTACCTTTAACATCGTCAAATGATTTTATATCTTTGTTGTTTTTGTTAACGACTAATACTGCTTCTGAATACGTATATGGTTCTGAGAATTTATATTTTTCTTTACGTTCATCATTAATACCTACTTGGTTCGCTATCACATTAAATCTACCAGAGTCTAATCCAGCAAACATAGAATCCCATTGTGTTTCTTTAAATTTAACTTTGTAACCCATTTCTTTAGCTACTGCTTTCATTACATCAATATCATAACCTGTTAGTTTATCTTGTTTATCATGATATGAGAAAGGTGCATAGGTCCCTTCCGTACCTACAACAAATGTTTTATTTTCACTTGCAGTTTTATTTTTGTTATCGTTGTCTTTTTTGTCAGAAGTACCACAAGCTGCGAGTCCCACAACTAAAAGTAACGTCAGTATACCTAATAATATTTTTTTCATTTCGCGCCCTCTATTCTTATTATTCTTATCGGAATAAAAATATTCTATGCCTAACCCTTCATTAAGTCAATAACTTTTTTATCCAAATATACATTTATTTTTTAATTCCAATTAATTAACATATAATACAATTAAGTTGATTCCCTTGTTTACTCCTTTTTTTACAATAATGAACAAAAAAGTACATCTTCAAATCTTTTGAAAATGTACTTTTTCAATGATACTTAATATATTTATGCTTTCGAATCCATCTTTTTATATAAATCGATCATTTCTGCTGCCATATCTTTGAACGTAATCGCTGTCATTAAATGGTCCTGACTGTGAATGGTTAACAGCGACATTTTTATCTCATCACCTTGCGCTTCTTTGGTTAACATATTTGTTTGAATATGATGTGCCTCTAATAATGAAACTTCTGCAAGTTTTAATTTCTTTTCAGCTTCTTCAAAAGCATTTTTCTTTGCCGCATAGATGGCTTCCATTGCATGACTTTTGGCGTCACCACTGTATGCAATAAGTGACATGGCAAACTCTAAACTATTTTCCGCTTCTGACATTGAACCACCTCTATTTTGTCATCAATTGTTCAGCTGTATTTAATACATTTTCTCCATTCATCGTTCCATAATCTCTCATTTCAATGACCGCTACAGGTATGTCTTTCTCAGAGCATTTTTTAGTATATTCGTCTTTTTTAAAGCGAACTTGTGGTCCTAGTAGCAATACATCTATATTGTCACTTTCAATTTTTTGATCTGCTTCTGAAGTGGAAACGGCAAAAATATCTCTATCAAGCTTTTGCTTTTCAGCTTCTTTTTGCATTTTTTGTACCAACATACTTGTACTCATTCCCGCTGCACATACCAACATGATTGTTTTTTCTGCCATAAAAATTCCTCCTGATTAAAAGCGTAGTTTCATCATTTAACGTTGAATCGATCTAGCTATCATGGATACTGTATGCCTTTCACCTCTGATTGCCTTACTTAATTCAAAAATATTATTGACTGGTGCAAGACCGCAATAACCAGCATCACCAATGTGTTGAATATCAACACCACAGATTTTATTACGTATCGCAAAATCCCTAATGGTACTTGGATCAGAACTTTCTTGGCTTGTTCCTATAGCAGACATAACTAAACCTTCACGACGGTGTACTGCTTTAACAATATTTTTCAATTGTTCCTCATCAAATCCTGGTACCGTGCCAATTGATGGTACAAGAATAATATCTGCCCCAGCGTCTATAAATTGATCTACATACGTTTCCGTTATTACAGGTTCATCTACACCAGCGCTATGCATTTTCCCCGCTATAATAAGTCCTGTAAAATGCTTTCGTGTCTCTGAAATAGCGTTGACAATTTTATCATTCGTTACACCTGTCCCAGGATTCCCTGTCATACATATAAAATTAATACCTAATTTTTCTAATGCCTTTACCGTTTTCGAACTTGCTTGTCGACCTTCTACAATATTTAGTTTTTCTTCTGACATCGTTGCGGTTTTATCTACAGGTTCTAAATTGACACCAATCGGTCTACAAACAAGACGTCTCAATTCATTGATAACCTGTTTATCTTCATCTACATTAACAACTTTAGGATCAAAGGCATCTAAACCATTTAATAAAATTAAATCTGCGCCAAATGCACGAGCAAGTTCAGCATTTGTAATATCTGGAATGACTGGAGTACGTGTGACCACATTTTCAGATAATACAACACGACCATCACTTGCTTTAATACTTTGTTTTAATTCTGTGGCTGTCATTTCAACGATTTCAGATGCATTCGCACTTAATAATCTTTTTACCATGAGACAAATCCCCTTTGTTTAGATTTCTTTTGTTTCATCTGCTTCTTTTTGCTCTAGTTGCAAATTATATTTTTCCATCGTTCTGTAAAATGGATAATACAATAAGATATCAACAATGATACAAACCATTTGTACCAATGAACCACTAACATGACCCGTAGCTAAAAACCCACTAATAATAGGTGGGATTGTCCAAGGCATCGCAGTACCATTAGTTAAATGAACAAGCCCGCTTGCCATGGCAAAATAAGTAATCGTCGCATTGATCATCGGCGCCAATATAAAGGGTACAATCAGCCTAACATTGAGAACGACTGGCAAACCAAACAAGGTCGGTTCATTAATATTAAAAATACCAGGCATCAATGTCAGTGGTGCCATTGTTTTCGTAATTTTACTCGAACGCTTTTTAAAGGCTAAAATGGCAATAACAATCACTAAGCCAATGGTTGAGCCACCGCCCCCCATAAATACAAAATTATCTATAAAAGGTTGCGTGATGATATGTGGCAAATCGCCATGAGGATTAGCTTGATATACAATACGGTTTTCATCTATATTCTTAAGCCATATTGGCTGCATAACCGCATTTACTACATTTGCACCATGAATACCTACAAACCAAAAGGCACTATTTAGTCCTACTAATATAATCGTACCTATTAAAGTACTTCCCATTAAACTTAATGGCACACCTAATGTATTAACAATAAGGTCATGTATGTTTCCAAAAGGAAGGTTATCTAATGCTATATAGATTATAAGCCACAATAAAATAATGACAGCTCCAGGTATTAATGCGCTAAAGCTTTTCGCTACTGCAGGTGGAACTTGATCGGGCATTTTAATCCTTATATTTCTATTAATAAACCATTGAAATATCAATCCGGAAAAGATCCCTATAATTAATGCTACAAAAAGTCCCTGACTTCCCATATACATTTGAGGTATAGCTTCTTCTGATGTTTTGCCACCGGTCATAACATTAGGTGTTACAACTAAAAATGCAGCCATGGAAATAATTCCTGCTGAAACACCATCCGTATCATACTGTCGAGCAATACTATGTGCCACACCAAAACTTGCAACTAATCCCATCAATCCAAATGTGCCATTTACTGCTTTCATTAAATAGGGTTGTATGCCTTGTGCTTCCAACCATTCAATCCATCCCGGTATGGCGATGCCACTAATGACAAGAAATAGTGATCCAATGATAATCAATGGCATCGCAACGATAATACCATCTCTTAATGAAATTAAAATTTTATTCGATCCCAATTTAGACGCGACTGGTAACAAATACTTTTCTAATGTGTCATTAAAACGACTCATATGAACACACCTAATCCATTTTCACTACTAAACGTGCCGCTTCACCTCGTGCCAAGCGGTCAAACCCTTCATTAATATGTTCTAATGGTAATGTATCTGTTAAAAGTTCATTTACTGGTAAACGACCTTGATGATATAAGTTGATGAAACGTGGTATATCACGGTCAGGAACACAACTTCCCACATATGACCCTTTTATCGTACGCTCTTCAGCAGCGAGCGTTACTTGAGGAAATGAAAATTGGTGTTTGGGATCTGGTAAACCTGTTGTCGTTGTCATTCCACCTCGACGTGTGATTTGATATGCGACATCCATGGCAGGTACTACGCCCGCCGTTTCAAAAGCATAATCCACACCACCTTGCGTATATTGTTTAATATCTTCTATTGTATGTGCTTCACCTGAATTAAATACTGCTGTTGCTCCAAGTGATTTAGCCAATGCAAATTTTTCTTCATTAATATCTAGTGCAATAATTTCACTTGCACCTGCCAGGCGTGCACCAAGAATTGCGTTAAGACCAATGCCACCAAGCCCAACAACCGCCACAGTACTCCCTGCATTAATGCGAGCTGTATTAATGACTGCACCTATGCCCGTAATGACTGCACAACCAAAAATCGCCACCTTTTCAAATGGAATCTTTTTATCTACTTTGACAATTGAATTTGTAGATACCACTGCATAATCTGCAAAACCTGATACACCTAAATGATGATGCATTACCTCATCACGGTCAGATTCATAACGAAAGCCACCTTCTAACATTTCTCCTTTTTCATTTGCCGCTGCACCATTTTCACATAAGGCAGGTCTGCCTTCACGACACGGAATACAATGTCCACAACTTGGTATAAATGTACATACGATATGATCACCCACTTCAAATTCCGCAACGTTTTCACCTACTTCGATAATTTCTCCAGCTGCTTCATGCCCTAATACCATTGGCATTGGACGTGGTCTACTGCCATTAATTACAGATAAATCAGAGTGACACAAACCCACTGCGCCTATTTTTATAAGTACTTCATTTGATTGAGGCCCTTGAAGTTCTAAAGTTTCTATTGTTAAAGGATGACTTTCTGTATATGGTGCATCTTTACCCATTTCACGCAATACTGCCGCTCTTGTTTTCATAACATACACTCCTCATTCACTGTAGTGATTTAAAGATACTTTGATAAAATAGCAATTATTCATAATAACCTTCCGTTGATTTTCTAAAGCCTTCGAATTGTTCGCCATCATGTCCAAACCAAATTTGAGCATTTTTTTCTTTTGCTAATCTTTGAATTTTCTCCACTGATTTCGTCCATCCAATAGAATCATATAAAATACCTGGTGGCTTCAATGTATCCTCTATACTTTCCTTAGTGTATATTGCGTCCGATGCTAATATAATCGTTCCTAATTCAGCACTCTCAATCTCTAGACCAATGATGCCCCATGCATGACCACTACCATAATTTAAAATTCGAACACCATCTACTAGTTTCAAATTATCTTCTTCTTTTTTAATCGTTCTCCATTTCAGATTATTTTTCACCCAAGCATCTATATCTGCCCAAATATAAGCCCCTTCTTGTTGGTTTCGTGCATATGTTTTCATTGCACCACTTAATTCATCATCATGGACAATTATGGTTGCATTCGTAAAATATTCTAAACACCCTGCATGATCCAAATGTAAATGTGAAGCAATAACAAAATCGACTTCTTTAGGATCTACATTAATTTGCTCGAGTCTATTAGGTAAATGACAAGCTTCATCAGCAAAGTACGGAAAAGCTTTTTGTGTTGCACTTATCCATCTCCCACTATCTCCCATAGCGTTCGGATTACAAGCTGTATCAAAAAGGATTTTAGCATCTGGGTGATCTATAAACACAGTATATATAGGGAATTCATGCATCTCGTTATTGGCCTTAGGGTCATCTAATGTTGCTTGATTGGAATTAGCAATCATCAAATTCTTATCCATCTTCATACGTCCGTTATCCAAAACATAGACTTTCATACGTTCTTTTTTCACATTAACCATAACTACACACCCCTTTTAAAATTATATAATTACATTATAATTGTAAACGTTTACAAAAATCAATTTTTAAATTATTATTTCATTTAAGATTTATACTTTATGTATTTCATTAAAAACGATACAGACTCATTTTTGATTCATTAAAAATAGTATTTAATTATTACAAGACATAAAAATGCGCCCTCCAAAGTTGTCATTTTTAGAATGTCTACTTTGAAGGACGCATATGATTATTTATATCTTACTTACAATGTTCCATCTTCTATGAGTGAAGTAAAAATCTCATCATCAATAATAACTTCTACATTAGGATGTTTGTGCAAAATAGAAGCTGGCAATGCTTCTGACACTTCGCCTTCTAACAAAGCTTTTATTGCTTGCTGTTTATTTTTACCAAATGCTAACAATATGATCCGTTTTGCTTTCATAATTGACGACAATCCCATAGAAATCGCTTGCTTAGGTACGTCTTCTATATTTTCAAAATGTTGACTATTTGCATTAATGGTTGAAGGGGTTAAATCAACAACTCTTGTTACACTTTCAAAAGATGAATATGGCTCATTGAAGCCAATATGCCCATTTTCACCAATGCCTAATATTTGGATATCAGCTGAACCGATTTCACCTAAACGCTGTTCATAAAGTTCACTTTCTAATTCAATATTAGGCGCATCACCTACAGGCAAATAAATATTTTTATTATTCCATGCTTGATTATGATTAAATAAGTGCGCGTTCATATACACATGATAGCTTTGATTATGTTCTGCAGATAAACCTACATATTCATCTAAATTAAACGTTACGACATTGGATAGATCTATTTGATTCACATTTAATAACGCTGCTAATGTTTTATAAACTTCGATCATGGTATTACCAGTGGTAAACCTAATATAGTATTAGGTTTGGAGATAACCTGTTTCAGTATTTCTGTTGCTACGTATTGGCTTCCAACCGTACGATTTTTTAAGTTGATTACATTCATCATCTCACCAAAACTTTCTATAATCTATTCATCATCCTCTAATTGAATACCTTACTTATCATTTTCTAAAAGTTCTTCTACTTCGTTTTTAATGGTAGTAACATGTGGCCCATAGATAACTTGTACACCGTTCCCTTTTTGAATCACGCCACGTGCTTCTGTAAAAGTTAGCATTGTTTTATCGACAGCTTTATCACTGTTTAACGTTACTCTCAATCTAGTTGCACAACAATCAACGACATCGATATTTTCTTTTCCACCCAGCGCTTGAATAATCGTTTTAGCGCGATCAGTTGCTTCAACTGTTTCTGTTACACCTTCGTCTTCACGACCAGGTGTTTTAAAATTAAATTTCGTAATGAGATATCTAAATATGACGTAATATAGCACAAACCAAACGATGCCAATTGGAATGACCCATAAGAAATTCGTCTTTTCATTACCTTGTAGTACACCAAACAATAAATAATCAATGAAACCGCCACTAAATGTTTGTCCCACAGTGATATTGAAAATGTCAGCCATCATAAATGCTAGTCCATCTAAAACGGCATGGATTACGTATAGCATTGGTGCAACAAATAAGAAACTGAATTCTAAAGGCTCTGTAATACCTGTTAAGAACGATGTTAATGCTGCAGATAACATTAAACCACCGACTACTTTTTTACGTTCAGGCTTCGCCGTGTGATAAATTGCTAATGCTGCACCGCAAAGTCCAAACATCATTGTGATAAATCTTCCAGACATATAACGTGAACCGCCTGAGAAATATTTAGTTACATCAGGATCACCTAGCTGTGCAAAAAATATATTTTGCGTTCCTTGAACCATGTGCCCTTTAACTTCTAAAGAATCTCCCAGTGCGGTTTGCCAAAACGGTAAGTAGAAAATATGATGCAAACCAAATGGTCCTAATAACCTCAATATAAAACCAAAGAAAAACGTACCAATAACCCCTGTTTTATCTACTAGACCACCGATACCAAATATCCATCCTTGTACCGTTGGCCAAATAAAGAATATAACCACACCTAGCACTATTGAAGAAACTGAAGTGATGATAGGTACAAAGCGTGACCCACCGAAGAAACCTAAATACGCAGGCAGTGATATTTTATGAAATTTATTATGTAACAAAGCTGTCATAATACCGGTGATAATACCTCCAAATACACCTGTTTCTACAGTTTGTATTCCCAATACCATACTTTGACCTTCTTCTGCCAAGTTGCCTTTCGCCAATGTATCTGTGATCGTCAACAAACCATTCATTGATGCATTCATAATTAAAAACCCAAGCATTGCTGCTAGACCAGCCGTGCCTTTTATCACTTTTTGCTAAACCTAATGCCACACCCACCGCGAAAATAACCGGTAAATTTTGAAAAACGATATTTCCTGCTGCTGACATTAAAATAAATATATTTTGCAAGAGCGCAATATCCAATACTGGATAGGCTTTGATTGTATTCGGATTACTCAACGCACCACCAATACCTAACAATAAACCAGCTGCTGGTAAAATAGCTATCGGTAACATAAATGATTTCCCAAATTGTTGTGCTTTTTCAAACAACTTACTCATATACTATAACCTCCTAATTAACATCAATATACAGTCGAAGAAAATATTAATCATTATAATAGAACAATACGAAAAATATTTTCATAAAGTGTTATCATTATCTATTATATGCATCTATTAAGTTATCCATATGTTGTCCAAATTCATTTTAGATATATACTTTCAACTTCCTTCATTTCAACGAAAGTCACACCTTAACTTCATTTTTAAATTTGAAGATAAAAAAACAACCAACAAATTAAATTTGTTGGTTGTTTACAAGTAGAAACGTCAATCTATTTCATAATAAAATGCTAACACTATCTATGCATTAAATTAAGTTGGCCTTTACATGTTCAATTCAGTCATCTACTGACTAATCGTAGGAAAAGAGTGTAAGACATTTCTTTTGTCCCAGGCTCCATCCTTTTTATAGTAGCATTACAAAACCTCTTCATAATACTTAACATCTAATTTAAAAAATATCACCCAGTGTTACAGCCATAATTGCTTTAATAGAGTGTAATCTATTTTCTGATTGGTCAAAAATGACAGCATGTTCACCTTTAAATACGTCATCTGAAATTTCCATTTCAGTTAAGCCATACGTTTCGTAAATTTGTTGTCCTACTTGTGTATTTACATCATGAAATGCAGGTAAGCAATGTAATACGATAACATCTGGATTCATTGTGTTGATCAGCATCTCTTTGTTTACTTGATAAGGTAATAATTGATTGATACGCGGTTCTAATACCGATTGATCTTCACCCATTGAAAACCAAACATCTGTGTATATTGCATCTGTTTGATAGATTGCTTGTTGAATATCATCTGTAATCAATATATCGCTCGATGATTCAGCAGCATATTTTTGTGCCATAACTTGAATATCTTCATCCGGTTGTAACGCTTTTGGTGCGGCTACATGTATGTTCACACCTAAAATTGCACCCGTAATAAGTAAATCATGAGCTACGTTATTTCTAGCATCACCGACATAAGTCAATGTTTTACCTTGTAATGTTCCCCAGTGTTCTTTTAATGTGAAAAAATCTGCAATCATTTGAGTTGGGTGCCATTCATTAGTGAGCCCATTCCATACTGGTACACCTGCATTTTTAGCAAGTGCTTCTACATCTTTCTGATGATGACCTCTAAATTCAATACCATCATACATTCTACCTAGAACTTTGGCAGTATCTTCTGAGGATTCTTTAACTCCTAAATGAATATCACCTTGCCCAAAGTATTCTGGATAAGCGCCTAAATCATATGCTGCCACACTAAATGCTGAACGCGTTCTAGTAGAAGGTTTTTCAAATAAGAATGCCAAATTTTTCCCTTTTAAATACGGGTGTGGAATACCACGCTTTTTCTTTTCTTTTAATTCACCAGTAAAATCAATTAAAGTATGTAACTCATCTGCTGAAAAATCACATGTCTTCAAAAAGTCTTTACCCTTGAATAATGCTAGCTTGTTTAATGCTGTTGTGTACGCCCCATTTTCATCACTCCAATGTTTTATAAGATTTATATACATAATAAAGGTATTTAAATGATATTTCAAGTATATTTATACTAAAAAATGAATATTATTTAATTTTATATACATTGACAGCTTTTTTCAATTTTAAAAAAAGTTAAAGTCTCTTAAACAATAACGTCGAAAATCTCGTCATTTAAGCATTGAAAATATCTGAAAATAAACAGTTGTGAACTTTAAATTTCAAGTTATGCGTTACATATCTTTTATTATCAAAATGGTTGTATATTGGGAATGTAATCATTTATCTCACGGAGGTGAATTATTATGTTTAAAGATATTGTAGCTGTAATTAAACAAATCGTAGCACAATTTGTTTCAGGCGGTTTCCAAGAAAAATAAAGCATTTATTTCCACTCCACCTCAAAAAATTCCATAATCACCCTTTTAATCAGAAATGAATTTTCGAATCAGTCGTTGATCGTCAATTTGATTCAAAGCCTATGAGACACCCCTTATATTTCATAGGCTTTTTTATAAATTTCGTTATATTTCAATATCTATTCAATTTATTTAATTATTACCTATGAAAAAAGACCATGACATCTATAGATATCAGGGCCTTGTTCATTATATGTTATCCATCGGATTTTAAGTTGCTTCTTTTTCGTTCAAAATACCACGCTCTTCTGGTGTTTTTAAAAAACGAGTCATAATCGCACTTGCTACATAAAGTCCAAATATAAGATACATCATACCTTGTACGCCAATACTATCGTAGAATAAAGCGACTAATCCAGGTCCAGCAAACACACACAAACCTGCTCCTAAGTTCAATATAGCCATTGCCGGACCTTTATCACCATCATGCACAAGTGAAGGCACAAGTGCTGATATAGGAACGAATCCAGCTAAACACATTCCCCATAAAAATCCTACTGTTCCGACAATGAACACATTCCCTGTAAATATTTCAGGTATAAAATACAAGCCTAAAGTAAATACAGCACAACCAATACCTCCGATATAAGATATTGTATTTTTCCAACCAATCTTGTCGCTTAATGCACCAAATATAAGATTGAAAATAATATTTGCAATAAAAATCGTACCCCAAATATTTAACCACGTCGTCGTTGCGATACCTTTCGTAGATAAATATATTGGAAGGAACAACGGAAATGCATATTGTGCAGCTTGATTAATAATTCTTACAATACAAGCAACCGCTACGCGAGGTTCTCGTTTTAAAATTGTAATACCAGCGCCCATCTCTTTCAAATGGGTTTTAAAACCATTCCCTTTATTCTCTATTTCAAATTTATCACGGTTTACAAATACTGCTAAAAATGTTCCAACAATCACCCATAAAATCGCAGTCCATAAGGTGAATATATGACCAAATATTTGAATCGCCATCGAAGAATAAAATGAACCCAGTACACTCAAACCTCCTGTAAATACAAACCAAAACCATCCTACTGCTGCACCTAAACGTTTCTGTGGAGAACGATATGCTACCCAAACTAAAAATGAATAGGCAAATAATGGATACCCAAAACCTCTAATCGCATACGATGGTATCATTAGTCCATAATTCATGGATGGAAGTGCTAAGCCTACAAATATCATGTGACCAATAATATACAATAGCGTTCCCAATAACATTACTTTTCGTGGACCAATAATCTCTACTAATACACCTGAAAACCAAGATCCAATAGCAATCGTTACACCATAACAAGTAGTTAATATAGCAGTTTGATGTACAGATAGGCCATGATCATGTAAGTATGGACTAATCCAGGCTAGCTCCAAGCCATCCCCCATCATAAAAATGAGTACACCAATATATCCCCATAATAGTGTCGGTGGCATGCCCATTTTAGCTAACTTTTTATTCATTCATAACACCCCTATATCTATAAATTTTCATTCCTATGTTATTTCAAATAATATGCGCTTTCTTTAAAACCCTATGCGTTCATTTATTCCAATTAAAAGAAAACGATTTCATTTATTTCTATTATCTTATTTCATTTTTTCTATTATCGCAAATTTATTTTCGTTTCTTTTCGTTTCTTTGTTTTAATTACTATTAAAAACTGTGTTTACAATTTTAAATTTCCTACAAACGTTTTTACTCTTAAAGTATGTTTTTAAAAATAAATGTCATTTTTTAAATGAAATAATTTATTTATTGGAATTTGAATTTTTACATGAATGCGTTTACAATGAATAATATTTAATCATCATATGACTAGATGATTGTTATTTTTACTTAGGGGGATTTTTTAAATGATGTTATTTGTTGCTTTTAGTGCTGTCATTGTGCCTTTTATTTTTTTAGTATTACTACGTATGTCTGCACTAAAGGGTATGATTATTAGTGCGTTCATTGTCACATTCTTGGGCGTCTTTGTTTGGGGAATGCAAGGCCATGTCATATCGGCCTCACTGCTTCAAGGTACTCATAAAACACTTACCATTCTCTATATTTTATTTGGTGCGCTTGTGTTGCTTAATACTTTGCGACAAACTGGTGCAGTTACACGTATTAATGAAGGATTCAAAAAATTATCAGGAGATATGCGTGTTCAAGTTATTATTGTGGCTTTTTTATTTGGTTCATTGATTGAAGGTGCATCTGGATTTGGCACACCTGCAGTGGTCACAGCACCACTCATGGTAGCACTAGGTTTCAGACCGATGATAGCTGTTGTTACCGCTTTGATTGCTGATAGCGTTGCTGTTTCATTTGGTGCCGTGGGTACACCTGTATTAGTCGGTTTAAGTACATTAAATGACGCAGATAGTTCACTGTTTCAAGCTACAGCTGAACGTATTACAACATTAGATTTACTAAGTGGTATTTTTATACCTATTATATTAATTGCTACTTTGATTATTTTCTTTGGCAAAACAAACAAACTCAAATCTATTGTTGAAATGATTCCATGGCTAGCCTGTATTGGTTTCATCTATGTCGCTTCTTCATTTGCCTATGCCTTTCTATTCGGTCCTGAATTCGTTGCAATTCTCGGTTCACTCACAGGACTTATCGTAGCCGTAGTCACAGCAAGTAAAGGTTGGCTACTCCCTAAAAATGAATGGAAAGACGGTTTTGATGACAGTTATACACCCACAAAATCAGAACATGACATGCCATTATTAACTGCTTGGTCACCCTATTTAATGGTCGTTATATTATTATTACTGACAAGAACTGTACCACTGATTAAAGATTTCACTACACAAGTGTTAGATTTATCTTGGAATCAAATTCTAGGCTTTGAAACAATTTCATCTGATTGGGAATTTCTTTATTCACCAGGCACTATCTTACTGCTTTCTGCTTTATTTGCCATCCTAATACAGAGAAAATCGTTCAAAGATCTATCGCAAGCAAGCGTAGAATCGCTAAATACGATTAAAACCACTGGAATAACATTAGTAGCTACACTTGTGATGGTGCATGTGTTTATCAATTCTGGAATCAATACAAGTGATTTAATCAGCATGCCAGAATATATTGCTGAGAATATGTCTAAATACTTAGGACCTATTTGGCTATTCGTAGCACCTTTCTTAGGCGCATTAGGCTCCTTTATTACAGGAAGTGCAACCGTTTCTACATTGACATTTTCACCTATTCAATTAAATATTGCTCAATCCATTGGCGCAGAACCTTATACCGTCTTGGCTGCACAAATTATTGGTGCAGCAGCTGGTAACATGATTTGCGTACACAATGTCGTAGCTGTATGTGCTGTAGTGAATATGCCAGGAAAAGAAGGCAGTGTAATTAGAAAAACACTCGGCCCAGCCTTACTATACTGTCTCTTAGTTGGTTTAAGTGCTTATATCATTACCTCAATATTCTTTTAATCTATAAATGTATTTTTAAAAGGACTAACCCCTTACTGTTGGGCTTGGTCCTTTTATTTAACTTCATAAATACTTTATTATAATTTAATAATTACTTTTGATGATAATTTAGAATCTGAGCAATTTCAAAACATTTAGGTTATATAAATTCTTAATATTATCATCTTTATTATTATTTTGATAAAGTACTATTAAAATACTTTTTAAAATATGGTTACTACGTGGGGATGGGATATACATATGAAATTTGAAAGTATAACGTTATGTACTTCAGAATTAGAAGAAACGCTACAATTTTATGAGGAAACTTTGGAATGTCCTGTAGAAGTTATTAATCAAGATACTTTCATTGTTCAAATTGGTGAAACACAATTGCAATTTTGTAGGTCTGAAGACGTTATTCAACCTTATTATCACTTTGCAATTGATATTCCATACAATCATTTTTATGACATGAAAGAGCATTATCAAAATATATTATTTTTATTAATGGAAGACGGGCACCATACAACTTATTTTGAATCATTTGTCGCACACGCTATATACTTTAATGATCCATCTGGAAACATCGTGGAATTGATTGCAAGAGTATCCAACATTACAGATGAACCTGAATTTTCTAGAATCAGTGAAATCGGCTTTGTATGTAATGAGACAAATGCTATTTACCAAGCTTTATCGGATTATAAAATCGAAACATTTGAACACGCTCATTTTGAACCTTATGCGTTAAACTTTCTAGGCGATACATCCGATGAAAGCTATATACTACTCACACCTGAAGATAGACGCTGGTCATTTTCTGAGAAACATTCCATTGCGTATCCAATTGATATTAAGACGGAAACATTCCACTTATCGTATGATACGCGTCATCAATGGCACTTAAAGCAATCTTAAATTATTCAAAAATAGTAAATATAAACGTGGAACAGAAATCCAATTTTCTCTAAAAATTAAATTTCTGTTCCACTATTTTTATATCATCGGTTATACTTTATACTTTTTTAGGTTTCGGCCAAATAAAGTAGCTCAGTGTGATTAATAAATCAATCCCTAATATAACTGTCCAAATTTTAATAACATGATAAAGCGCTGCTACACTATCGCCTTGTCCTACAATATTTATAATTAACCACAATAGACCTGTTCCAATCAAATAGGCTAAAACATGTCTTAACCAACTTACAAAATAAGCTTTTGCATAAGCAATACCCGTTTTCTTTTCAGGTAAATTTCCTTCCTTTAAAACATAGTATTTAAAACGTTCGTCTGCCCATTGAATCATTTGTTTTCTAAATGCAATTGAAACGCCAATATATACTGCTGCTATGCCATGAGGGACCGTTGCTTTGGCACCATTTAATAAATCTACACTCATCGTAATAATTAAAATCAAATCAATTACAGGCGTCATTGCAAGTAAAATCAAACCAACTTGTTTCATGCGTAAGACATATCTTGAAATCAAAACTAAAATAATGACAATTCAAAATAATAATTCAGCTACAATAAGTATCATTAATACCCCGTTCATTATATTACCTCCTTAACCAGGATTTCACTTCGCTCTCTATTAAATGTTCAATATCTTCATTTATCATCTGCTCGGGATTTAACAATTTATGTAATGCTAATCCATCCAATAATGCATGCATTTTCATTATTGCTACATATTGATTTAACGATGTGTCGAGTAAGTCATGTTCTTCTAAAAATGACATCGATGCTTTTATTAAAGTAAAGATTTCATTCCCCATGGAATCTTTACCTACTTCATGTAACTCATATTGAAAGGCCAACCAGACCTCCATATCCGCATATCGTTCTTCATCAAGCGGCATAGCTTTCAACATCGCCTGTATGACTTTATCAAGCGGGCTTAGACTTCCGTCGTTATATACCGCTTTAATTCTTCCTCTAACTTTACTATCTACTTCGACCGATACTGCTTTTAACAAATCATGATGGTTTGGATAATAATAACGTATTTGTCCTGGTGTCATTCGTGCTAACTTTGCAATATTTCTAACTGTAGCACCCTTAGCGCCATTGCTTACGATAGATTGCCATGCATACTGTATAATTTGCTGCTTCTTTTTCTCGTGATCTACTACTTTGGGCATATATCAGAACTCCCTTTTTAATACAATTGTATTAATTAAAAACTAAAAAAATAGCCTTTAAAACTTATTTTATTTACTTTAACACATTTTAATACACCTGTGTTAAAACAAAGCATTTTTAAAGACGTATCGCAATTATTTAGATACGCCTTTAAATCAATATCTTTTATTCTATTACTTGCGCTTTATCACTGACAAACTTTTTTAAAGTTTTATTTAAGCCATCTTTCGCTTCTTGATCATAACCATAAGTACCGTCTTCATTAGATGTAATATGTTTGTCTAAAATAAATCTACCTTTATGAATTGTATCTGCACCCAATTCTTTTATAACTGGATCTAAGCTATATTGAATCGCTAATACATGTGCAAATGTACCACCTAATGCGAGCGGGAGGACTGTTTTACCTGTAAATGCGCCACGTGGCAGTAAATCTAAATATGTCTTCACGATGCCTGAATACGCTGCTTTAAATACAGGTGAAACGATAATTATCCCATCAGCTTCTTCAATTTTTTTATGTGTTTTATTAATTGATTCATTTGAAAAGTTAGCGGTAATCAATGCTTCAGCGTCTAATTGATGTACATGTATGACATCTGTCTCAATGCCTTCATCATTTAAATATTTTTCAGCATATTTTACTACACCTGTTAACCTAGACTCAATCTTATTACCACCTGCGATAATTGCTACACTTGCCATACTTATTGTCCCCTTTCATTGTTAAACACGATATATCTATATGAAGCACTTTAGGGTCATTGTTCGACTCGCAACTTTCCCCTAAACAACCCACGTTTAATTAATAATTAAGCTTTAATCTTGCCACTTTATAATCTTTCTACACTCTCTACCGTATCATCAATTATAAATGCTGTCATAGTATACGTCTTAAATATCTTATCTTTTTACTCGTATTTATAAACACATATCAAGATTGAGGTATATTTTCTGTAATGAGAACCTGATTTTCCTTGTCTATATAGGCACATGTGCCAGCGATAATATCAATATACCACTTATAAATGCCCGCTCGTGCCATTTCATCGCAAAACTTTGGAAAATCCGTTTCACCTGCTTGATGACGCTGCAATATATCTTTTACCAACGCAAGGTGTGTCTGTTGTGCAATGGGTACAGCTACTTTAACACTTTCATCAGTAATTTCAGCTCCATCCTGATGAATATAAGATGTTTCACCTTGTTCTATATTCACTGTATTAACAATGATTCCCATATCTTTAAAAGCTTTAAACAATTTCGGAAAATCTACGCCTGTATATTGTTGGTGTGCTTGATGAATTTTATTTAATGATAACGTCATAATCGTACCTCTTTTACGCTTATTTGCTTACTCTATATCATAGCTTTAAAACTTGTATACAACAAGTTTATTAATCAATTAATCGCACTATTGTAATTATACACAATATATATTTTAAAATTATAAAGTTTTTATTAAAAGTCTTTTCACTTATCAAAATAATTTGTCAGATGTATACTTGTTATAGTTTTTCTAAAGGAGTGGTATGTTATGAGTACATTTTCTGTAGAAGAAAAAGTACAAATATTATCTGATATTGTAGCAATGAATACAGTAAATGATAATGAAATCGAGGTATGTCAATACTTCCAAAATTTATTTGAACAACACGGTATTAAATCAACCATTGATAAAGTTGATGAACGACGCGCTAACTTAATTGCCGACATTGGTGAAGGCAGTCCAGTCATCGGTGTATCTGGACATATGGATGTCGTATCAGAAGGTAATCGTGAACAATGGTCATATGACCCTTTTAAACTTACCGAAGACAATGGTTATTTATATGGTCGTGGTGCTGCTGATATGAAATCTGGACTCGCTGCACTCGCTATTGCTCTTATCGAAATGCACGATGCACAATTATTAACAAAAGGACGCATTAAATTCTTAGCTACTACAGGTGAAGAGATGGAACAACTTGGTTCACAAAATCTCTACGAAAAAGGTTACATGGATGATGTTGACGCACTCATCATAGCCGAGCCTTGTCAAGATATGATGGTCTACGCACATAAAGGGTCTATGGACTATCGTATTAAATCACAAGGTACTTCTGCACATAGTTCTATGCCTATCTTCGGTGTAAACGCAATTAAACCTTTAATTGAATTTATTCAAGATATCGATAACGCATATCAAAAAATATCTAAAGAAATTAAAGGTGAATCTTTAGACTTCACTCATTTGCTCGATCGAATGAAACCTTCTCTACCAGCTACATTTGCTGTTGAAGAAATTGAATCCGCATTACAAGGGCTTGTCATCACTAACACATTAATCAAGGGTGGCGTTCAAGTGAATTCTGTCCCTGAAGACGCTGATGCTGATTTCAATATTCGTACAATCCCAGAATACAATAATGACCAAGTTAAAAATTTATTTAATAATACAATTGAAAAACATAATGCAAATGGCTCAAATTTAGAAAGTGAATTATATCTTGACTTAGATCCTGTACTTACTACTGGTCAAAATAGCCTAATTGACACTGCTAAAACGATTGGCAAAACAGCATTTAATAAAGATTTTGTCGCTGCCCCAATTGGTGGTGTGACGGATGCTTCTAATTTACTACGCGGTAAAGATGAATCTTTCCCATTCTTAGTATTTGGTCCAGGTGAAAAACCACACCAAGTAGATGAACGTGTAGAAAAAGCAATGTACCTTAAATTCATTGATTTCTATAAAGAACTATTAATCACTTATTCAAAAAATTATTAATGGCCTGATTAGCACTAAGTACGATATCCAAGCCATTTATAAAAAAACAACGCATATGCGTCATTCCAGCATATGCGTTGTTTTTTTATTTTCAAATTAACCATTACACTATCACACCAATTCAATCCTACAATGTAAACAGCTGCTGAAAAACACTAACCAATTGCGTTACTTTAATATGTACCACATCGTTTAAAAGCAGCGCTATTTCAAGCATCTACCAATTTTGTTTATACTATGACAAAGTCTTTTTTTAATTTTTAATATAGTGATACTTTGATTTAACGATTTCCCAGGAAATTGCTATTATATTATGCTCACAACACAATCGTTGTCCCAATACCTTTCCCAGTTCTTATCCTTTCCACGACATGCGCTTCGTTACCTGCTGCGATAACTACTTTTTGACAGCCATATTCAATGGCACTGATCGCATCTTGTACTTTAGGAATCATCCCCCCATATATTTGCTCTTGTTCAATATAATTTTTAATATGCTCTGAATTCAATGTGGCCTTTACTTTATTATCTATCATGACACCTGGTATATCACTCAATAAATAGATAGGTGCGTTTAATGTCTGCGCTATTTTGTACGCCAACGTATCTGCGTTAATATTATATAAATGTCTAGAGGTTTTATGTCTGCCGATAGACGCAATAACAGGTATATATTCTTCTGTAAGATGATCTATAACTGCTGTATTAATGTTGATTGGTTCGCCTACATATCCATATTTTTCGTTTAATGGTTCAACGTCAAATAGCTTGGCATCTATTCCATTTAACCCAATACTTTGAATATTTTCATCATTCATTTTACTTACAAGCTGCGGATTCACCTTTCCGATTAATATCTGACTTGTAATTGACATTACTTCATCTGTAGTAACCCTCAATCCATCTTCAAATAATGAATCGACGCCTTGCTGCTCTAACGCTTGATTGATAAAAGGCCCTCCACCATGAATAATAATCGGATGCAAATCCTGTTGCTTTAACTGTGCAATATCATCAATGGTAGTTTCATGTAATTCGGTCAAGGTACTACCACCAATTTTGATAACTATATAATTCATTGCAGTCACTCCTTAAGTTCTGTACGACGCGTTGATACGTACATATTCATATGATAAATCACAACCATATGCTGCCGCTTCTCCTTCCCCGTTTCCAACAGTTGCTTCAATTAAAATATTATCTGATGCTAATTCTTCTTTTAAACGCTGTTCATCAAAATCTACAGCCATACCTTTTTCCAACACACTCACTTGGCATAACGAAACATGGGTTGCGCTAGGTTCTATATATCGCGATGCGTATCCTATAGCAGTGACAATTCTTCCGAAATTCGCATCTTCACCATGGACAGCGGTTTTCACTAAATTCGAGGAGACAATGCTCTTGGCAATTTTTCTTGCTTCAACAACATCGTGAGCGCCCTTGACCTTTACAGTAACCAATTTAGTTGCCCCTTCACCATCTTTAGCGATGCTCTTGGCAAGATAGTGGCATACAAAATTCAATGCATACACAAACTTATGCCATTCGGGATGTAATGCATCAATTTGTGTATGTTGCGCTTGACCATTTGCCATGCATAGCACCATATCATTTGTACTTGAATCACCATCCACCGTAATCATATTAAACGATTGATCGATTGATTGTTTTAGGCAATAATCCAACGTATTCGCATCAATATTGGCATCAGTAGTTATAAATCCTAGCATTGTTGCCATATTGGGATGTATCATGCCTGATCCTTTTGCAGTGCCACCTATCGTTACTGTGGTACCATCGATTTCAACCTTTACTGACAGATGTTTCGTCATCGTATCAGTTGTTAAAATAGCTTGATTGAATGCTTCACTTTTATTATATTGTTCTTTTAAAACGTGCTGCGTTGCATATTGTATTTTATCCATTGGCAAAAACGATCCAATAACACCTGTAGAGGCAACACCAACAAGATGTTGCTCGATATTTAATTGCTCAGCAATCCAAGCTTGTGTATCCAACGCATCTTGCATACCTTTTTCTCCTGTGCACGCATTCGCAATAGCCGAATTCACAATAATGGCTTGTAGTGCTTTATCCTTATTAATACTATCTTCAGTTAGTTTTAATGGCGCAGCTTTAAATTGATTCAATGTATAAACACCTGTTGCTGTAGCTGGGGTCGTTGAATAAATCCAACCAAAGTCCACTTTCTTTCTTCTCAAACCGCAATGTAAACCACCAGCAATAAAACCTAATGGTGAACTCACGTCGCCTTGTAAATCTATATTTAATTGGTTTAATGTATCAATTGTTTCAATGTCTCTCATTTCTTCTCTCCTTTCATCCTACTTTATGGATAAACTGGTGATTGTAGCAATCCAGTGTTTTCTTTCCATCCATACATTAAGTTCAAATTCTGAATCGCTTGACCACTTGCACCTTTAACTAAGTTATCAATCACAGACACGAGAATCGCTGTTTGATTCTCTTCATCAACATAAATACCGATATCACAATAATTGCTACCGTAAACTTCCTTAGTTTTTGGAAATTGGCCTAATGATCTAATTCTTACAAATGGTTTATCTTCATAATAATCTTTAAACAGATTATGTAAGTCTTCATTAGTAAAAGCATGGTTTAGTTTGATATAAATGGTTGATAAAATACCTCGAGTCATAGGTACGAGATGCGGTGTAAATGTTACTTTTACTTCTTGTTGGGCTAATAATGATAAATATTGTTCAATTTCAGGTTTATGCTTATGCTTTCCTATCGCATAGGCGCTTAAATTTTCATTCATCTCCGCGAAATGAACATGTTGTGCCAAAGACCTACCGGCACCGGATACACCCGTCTTCGCATCGATGATAATGTTATCTTGCTTTACAATATCTTTATCTATTAGCGGATGTAATGCTAACAATGTAGCTGTTGGAAAACATCCAGGGTTCGCAATTAATTGCGTTGTTTGTGCGTTTACATTTGACCATTCTGCAATGCTATAATTTGCTTCATTCAAATATTCTTGAGAAGCTGCCGTTTCACCATAATACGTTTCATAAGTAGCTCGATTAGTTAATCTAAAATCACCCGACAAATCAATGATTTTAATCCTCTTGCTAAGCAACTGAGGAACAATGTGTTTACTCACATTTGAAGGTGTCGCAAAAAATATCACGTCGCATTCAATTCCTTCACTATTTAACGTTTCATAGTGATATGTGAGCTGTTCCAAATGTGGGAATGTTTCCTTTATAGGTTGATCCTGTTTAGAATGCGAAAAGATATATTTTATATTTACATTAGGATGCTGAATTAATAATCGAATTAATTCAATGGCTCCATATCCACTACCGCCAACGATACCAACTTCAATCATTCACTTCATTCCTTTCTGAATATTCGGAAATTTTATATTAAATTTTACTTTTCCAAAACTTCTGTTATGACACGAATTACTTCATCGATTTCATCTTTATCAATAACAAGTGGTGGTGCAATCCTTATAATATTGCCCTGTGTTTCTTTACAAAGCACACCTTTATTTATCATTTGTTCACAATAGTCCTGTGCTGCTACATTTAATTCTATACCTATAAACAATCCCCTACCTCTCACTTCCACGATCAGTTCACTTTCAATTTGTTGCAGGTGCTTTAATAATCTATCGCCTAAGTCTAATGCATTTTGTACTAAATGCTCTTCATTCAGCACGTCTAATGCTGCCATTGATACAGCGCAAGCTAGTGGATTACCACCAAATGTGGAACCATGCGTGCCTGGGGTGAGGACACTCATCACATCTTGGTTCGCTAACACTGCGGATATCGGATATAACCCTCCACCTAGTGATTTACCTAATAAATATATATCTGGCTCTGTATTTTCCCATTCCATTGCGAACATCTTACCCGTTCTTCCAAGCCCCACTTGTATCTCGTCTGCAATTAATAACACATTATATTCGTTACAGAGTTGACGTACTTCTTGTATAAAATGTGTTGGAGGAATATTTACGCCTCCCTCACCTTGTATAGGTTCCAGAATAATTGCAGTTGTTTGATTATTAATTAATTTTTTTAATTGTTCTATATCTCCAAAATCTGCGTAATGTATATTGTTTAATAACGGTCCAAAACCTTTTTTATAACTATCTTGTGATGATAATGATAATGAACCTAACGTACGGCCATGAAAGTTTCCATTCATAGCAATGATTTCTGATGATGATTCATCAATATTTTTAATATCAGCGCCCCATTTACGAGCCATTTTTATGGCTGTTTCCACAGCCTCTGTGCCAGTATTCATTGGTAAAACATTTTCTTTATTTGCAAGTTTACAAATCTTTTCTTCCCATTTACCTAAATTATCACTATATAAAGCACGAGAAACCATTGTTATTCTTTGGCTCTGCTCTTGAAGTGCCTTTATGATTTTAGGATGACAATGGCCTTGATTAACTACCGAAAATCCAGAAATACAATCTATATAACAATTGTCTTCAATATCCCAGACTTTTGCACCACGTCCTTTAGCTAAAGCTAATTTTAATGGACTATAATTTTTAGAACTATATTTGTCTGTGTGTTCATATAAATCAAGCATCAAAACCCTCATTTCATAATATTTATTCTTAAAAATGAATTAATATTCATAAATAATACACTTGTCAGATTAATTAGTCAAAGGTTATTTTGAATTTTTACACTTTAAACGAATTGAAAATGTTGTTTTAATGGGAATAAAAAACATTGTTAAATAATTTATTTTAATGAAATTTACTTTTCCATAGAATATCCATGCATTTATTTTGCATAAAATGTTGTCCACTGCAATATTGCATACGCTTATTGTCTAAGTACAGTCGCATTATTATAGTCATTTTCTATACATAAAAAAGATGGAGCAGAAATCAAATTGTCTCAAAAAGATTTCAGGCTCCCACTCCATTTAAGCATGATCATTCAAATGATTAACTATGTCGCTATTTATATGAAAAAAGCGTCTGGGAGATTTAACAATGTCCCAGACGCTATATATATTTCTACTCACAGAATTAAATTATTCTTCACTAATGTGTTCTGATTTACGTTTTTCACGTAAATCCGCACGCATATCTTTATTAATCTTTTTAGCACGTTTAAAGTAAACACTTTCAAAGTAACTAGACGTACCTATTTTGTAGAAGATTAATGCAATAATGATAATAACAATAAAATCATAAGGATAATGAATCCAGTTCATACCTTTAAATTCTTTACTACCGATAAATGATAAGAAGGCAAGTACAATAAGATATAAGATAATCCACAAGCTACCGCCAATTTGTTTTTTGGTATTTTTCCAATTCATTTTATATTCATAGAAGAAGTAAATTGGTAATCCTAGAATAATAATTAAAATAACTTCGGCTGTTGTTGGCCACATCGCCCAATATATCGCTAATGAAGCCATCACAAATGAAAATGGTGCCATAAATTTTAATAAGTTTGCTCTAAACGGTCTATGCATTTTAGGTGCCATTTTACGTAGTGAAATCACTGTCGTTGGTCCTGTTAAATATGCCACTAACGTAGCTGTTGATATTACACTTGCTAAAGTACCCCAATCACGGAATAGCGATACCATGACCATACTTATAATTGCATTAAATATAATGGCTACACGAGGAATCATATATTTTTCATTCATTTTCCCTAAAAATTTAGGAATATGACCATTTTGTTCCATAGCGCGTAAAACACGTCCAGTAACAGCTACAAATGATACACCTGTACCAAATGGTGAAACAACTGCTTCCATATATAGTAATATAGCTAACCAATTTAATCCTAATAGAATAGCCATATCAGCAAATGGTGAGTTAAAGTTAATACCACTCCAACCATTTTCATGCAGCATTTCAGTAGGCATTGACGTAATAAATGTACTTTGTAGTACTATGTACAGGATTGCACTTAAAGTCAGTGAAATAGCTATACCACGTGCAATGTTTTTTTCAGGTTTTTGAATTTCAGATCCCATATTAATAATTGTCTGGAATGCGTTGAATGAAAAAATAATACCTGATGCTGTTGTTGCAGCAAATATAGGTGCTGAACCGTAAGGCATAAATGTTCCAACTGAATGACCATAGTTCCCAGTGTCAAAACCAGAAATAATTAACATGATAATCGTTAATAAAGGCACACCTAATTTAAATACTGAAATTAAACTTGTGAATGACGTCAATAATTTTACTGACCAATAGTTTAATAATGAGAAGATAACAATAATCACAAATACTGCAAATAAACCTGCGTTACTTATTGTAGATCCATCCATTAAACCAGACGTAAATTTCGCCCATTCCCAAGGCCATGAACTCATATATTGTACAGCTGATACTGCTTCAATAGGAATGATAGTTACCAGCGATACCCAGTTTGCCCAGGCAGCAATGAATCCAAGTAACGAACCATGTGTATATTGCGCATAATTACTCATACCACCTGATTGTGGAAACATCGTTCCTATTTCAATATAGTTATAAGCAATTGAACCTATAACTACAAAACCAATAATCCAAGAAATAATTGCGGCTGGTCCTGCAATGGAAGATGCCTCCCATGCGCCAAATAACCAACCAGATCCAATTAATGAACCTAATCCTAGCAATACGAGCTGTGGTAAATTAATTTTACTACTTTCATCTTTTTGTCCCATAATTACTCCTAATATTTTCTCTTTTATATTCATATCAAGAATAAGTGGCTTTTATACACCTTCTTGTATATGGTGTTATTATACTCGTATAACAATTCAAGTCAAATCAACTTTTCACTACCAATAATTGTATATTTTTGTGTTTTTATTCATAATATTAGCATATTACTGTATAAAAACATCGCACAACATAAGTCACTCAAGATAGTGTCATTAATATGCTGAAAGTAGATTTATTCATGTTACTCATTTATTCACATAAAGTATAGTACCCAAAACCTTCTAATTTATAACATATATGCTACAAATACCTTTAAATCAGTAATCACAAGACTTTGAATCGATGCATTTAAAAATATTTGTAACTTTTGTAACAGTTTTGTGTATTTATACTAAAATAAAGCATTATTTACAAAAATATCTTTAAATACTTTGCAAATAATGCTTTTTATGATGTTACACAAATATGAATCATTGTTATTTTACTTTATTATTTTAAATAAATAGATCCAGTATTAAGACAACCATTAATCCTGTTACAGATGTCGTTAATAACAACGCACCCCCATGTCTTAAATGTATCCTTAATAGAAATATTAAAATATTCTTTGAATAACCAAAATGATGCATCATTAACATGAGTAATGGTATTACTACCTACAGCTGTAGCTAATACCATAAGCACAGGGCTGACATCAAAAGTGGGTATCAACGGACCAACGATACCTGCAGCAGTAATTGCTGAAACAACACCTTGACCCGTCGCAATACGGATAAGCGCTGTAATTAACCAAGCCATAATAAGTGGAGAGATATTGGTACCTTTCATGATATCTGCAATATAATCTCCAACATGTGCTTCTAAAATGATTTCCTTAAAAGCGCCACCCGCTCCGACAATGAATATAATAGTTGCAACACCTTTTAGACCTGTTTCAAATGATTTCATCATTGTATCCATATCTTTACCTTTTCTAAGTCCAAACATAACAATCGCAGTAATAATAGGAATGATAAGACTGATTTCCGCACTTCCAATAAATGATACGATTTCATGTAATATCGTGTCTTCGGTAATAAATAAACTGAGTATGGTTGATATTGAAATTAGAATAGCTGGTATTAATGGTACAAATAAACTCAAACCAAAACTAGGCATTTCACTGTCTGTAAAATTTTTTCTTTTTTTGTAATAATGGTGGTATAGGATAATCTATGCGCTTCATGAATCTCGGCAATATAATACCCGCAATAATCACGCTAGGAATAAAGACGATCATCCCCAAAATATAAACCATTCCCATATCCGCATTGTAAGCATCTACGAGTGCTGTAGGCCCTTCTTGTGGCGGGAAAATATTGTGTGATAAAGTTGTCGCTACAACCATTGTAATCGCCAATTTCATAAATGGTGTCTTAGCTTCAATAGCAATACTGATGACTAACGGTGCTAAAATCATAAATGCTACTTCATAAAATACAGAAATACCAAATACAGCACCGATGATGATTAAAGCCCATTAAACATATTTAGCACCAAATCTTTCTATAAGTGTTGAAGCGATACGTTGTGCTGCGCCAGAATCTACCATTAATTTACCAAGTACTGCACCAAACCCAATAATTAATGCGAGACTCCCTAATGTAGATCCTAATCCTTCCTTAATTGTATCTAAAATTGCTAACGGCTTCATGCCATTCATAAATCCTACAAGCACCGCTGCGAATATGAGCGATAGGATACTATTAATCTTCAATTTAATGTTTAAAAATAGTAATACTCCTACACCAATAACAAGCGATATGAGCGGCAAATGTTCCCCTAAAAATGACAAATTCGTGTTCCCCCAATCCCTTAAAAATGATGAAAGCGAATTCACAATTACTCATTATAAATTATTTATCGCAAAATAACAACGTTGTTATTATTGTATTAATTTATGTTTCTTCTTTTTCACCTCATTATATACAAAATAATTAAAACCACATCCATCATTACGGGGGTTCTCCATGAATGGATGTGGTTCATCATCTCTATTTATTATTATATACTTCGAATGCCCAATGCTTATCTTCAAGAATTTCCCTATAGAATGGATCATTACCAATTACTTTAATTTGATCCGCTAATGCTTCAACTTCATCTAAGTGGTGTGTCGTTAATATAATGAGTCGTTCCCTCTTCATTGTATTCAAAAGGTTATGAATATCAAATCTGGATTTTAAATCTATACCTACTGTAGGTTCATCTAAAATTAATATTTGCGGATTACTTAATAAACCGATTAGAACATTCACCTTTCGTTTCGTACCACCAGACAAATTAGAAATTGTCATGGTTCTCTCATTTAAATTGAGTTGACGTGCATACTCGTCTATCAATACATTGGATAACGGTGTTTTGCATAGCGCCTTAAAACATCGAATATTTTCATTAACTGTCATATGTTCAAATAGTGCAATATCCTGTGGTACATAACCGATTTTATCTTGTCTTTGCTTTTTTGACAGTTGTTCTCCAAAATAACGTATTTCACCTTTAGTCAATTGTTCTAAACCGGCAATCATTCTTAATAATGTGGATTTACCAGCGCCGTTTTCACCTAATAAAACGGTTAATTGCAAATTTTCAAATGTCATATCTAGGGACTCAAAGATGCATTTTTTACGATAGTGCTTGCTTAAATTTTTTAATTCTATCATCTTATCACTCCTATAATTGTATAAAGATATATAACACCGCCATCAATAAGGCAAATATGACTGCCATAAAGAGCCTATGACTGAGTGTATTTATTTTGAAAAGTAACCATGAAACCCCTAGTTCATACACAATAATAATCACTAATGATTTCGCAAAGAACGTAAATGAAAGTTGTTGTTGAAATATGAATGTTGTTATGCCAAGTACAAGCATTAAAATGAGTGTATGAATCAAAATATAAGTTGTGAAAAGTATCAACTTACTGTATTGAAATATAAAAAGTCTTGTTAACGGACCATTTTGTTTCAGCCTTTGATGCAACACGATTTGAACACTACTAACGAATAAGATAATGCCAAACACTAGGCTGATTGATATAGACGTCTCAGAATTGGTATTTACGACATGGTGAACAATGGCTGATTTGGGCGTGTGTTGATTTAATGTATCGGACACCTTTTCTAAGGACGTCTCTTGACCGTCATCATCTAAATGTTTTTTTACAATATACGGAATTTGTTGTTCATATAATGAACGACTAATCATTTCAAATGTAATATCACCAATAAAATCATCTCTTGCATAAAGTGTAAGTGCCAATTTTAATTGATTATTTTTCAATTTATCACTGTAATCTTTAGGGATATGCATCGCTGCAACCGCTTCTTTTTTACTAACACTTTCATCCAGATATATTGCTTCTTGGTCCAACTTTTCAACTTTAACAAAGTCGTTCTTCTCAATACTTTGAATTAATGTATGTGAAGCTTGGGATTGATCCTGATCTTGAACTGCGACTGGAATTTTAAAAGATTGATTCAGCGATGAATAAGCTGCCCATATCAATAACAACGTACACGTTAAAATAGTAAAAAAAATCACTAATTGCTTCCACTGTTTTAATATAATGATAAATATAAAGGACTGTATCATCGGCGATACCTCCAAACAATGATTACCAATAATATAATAGCTGTTATCACAAAGCTCATATAGAAAGTAATGGGTGTATCTAAGATATAATTATTTAATATAATCTCTAACATTTGATTAGTGACAAAACTAAATGGCTGCACATTAAACATGCCATTCAATAAATGTTTGAAATATATCGTTGGTATAATTTGACCAGAAAATAGAATAACCATAAGTGCAAGCATGATTTTCAGTACGATATTGAACCAACGGAAACAGATCAAATCAATAATGGTTAACCAACCTGTAATCATTAGAATATAATAAACTAATTGAATAACTACAGTTGGCCAATTATAAGGCTCAAAAGTATTGGGCAATATCTGTATCATGCATAAGCATCCTAACAAGGTCCACACGCCAGTATAAAATAGCGTAAATAAACTTCTAATTAATGTTAGCTTTTCAAATGAAAAATGGTACATATGTAATCTGGATTTTAATGCCTTAGCTTGGTTCATTTTTAAAATTGAAAATAGTGATAGTGCAAAAATAAATATGGAGGCTAAATAACCTGTCACTACATAATAGCTCGATGTATCAAATATTTGTATCGGTTGATAATCAAATCCGCCTGTCCGATTTAAACCGGTAAATAATAAATCCGTCAATAATTGTAACTTATCGTCCTTATTGGCCTCTGGTGATAATGTCGTGTAGGTTAACCCTCCACCCATCGATAACATGAGGCGACTATAAACTGAATCAGTCAACTGATTAATAACTAAACTTTTAGTTGACGTTTGATCATATGTATAAACAGCTATAGGTAAATTACCATGTTTATAAAATGTTTTTGTCATACCTTTTTCAAAAACATAATATCCCTCTAATTTTTGTGCTTTCAATAATTTTTGCGCTTGATTTTGATTGTAACGCTGAATACGAATATCTTTACCTAGATGTGTTCCATTTCCCATTGAATTGAGTATGAGCTGTGTCTCCGCCGAATTATCGTGATCAACAATACCTATTCTAAACTTTGCATCATCTTGATTAACGTACTGAACGACTAGTAAGGCAGTTAAAAAAGCACACATCATCAAAATCAAATAGAAAAAAAGATGCCATTTTTTTAATAGAAAAGAGTGGTAAATGCGAAACAATTGAATTGTTTTCATTTAACCACTCCTCTCTCCATTAATATATTACCTTTTTAAATGAGTTATCTTTATTTTTTATCTTTAATATCTTTTGCGATATCTTTTACAATATCTTCAGTGTTGTTAGATATTTCTCGTTGTAGTTTTCTAAAGTCACTATCAGACATTGTATTTAAATCTTGTGCATTTGCTTTTTTAAATTTAATGTCTTCTTTAAGTTTTGTGTCACCTTTAATATTAATCACGACCGTCTCATTATCGATATCTGTTGATAATGAAAGTTCTTGTTTTTGTGTATTATTTTTAGTGTCTGTGTCTAATTTATTATTGAAATCAATCGTTGTTTTATCGTAGTTAGCATTGATTTCAATCTGACCTTTGTCGTTACGTTTATCCCCATCTTGTGATTCTGTATTTGTTAAAGTTGCATCAGACTTACGGTAACCATTATCAAAAGTTACTTTGTAGTTATCTTTATACTGATCGTCTTTTTTAGTCGACTTACCTTTCAGTGCTACTTCTTGGTCATCATCTGTTGTTAATTTATAATCAATCATTAAGTTATCATCATCAACTTGACTTGTCCCATTTAATTTCACTGTTGAACCGTCTTCATCTTTCATCGTTAAATTACGTTTAAGAATCTGATTATCGTCTTCCCATATAACTGATTTCACACTTGGAAATTCTGCTTTATCTGTATCTTTTACTTCTTTTAATATATCATCTAATTGTTTTTTATAGTCTTTCGCATTAAATTGATCTTCTGCAATCGCTTTAATATCTTTGTCTTTTTTAGCTTTTTCTAATATGTCTGTTAAAATGGCTTTTGTTTCACCTTTACTTACATTCATTGTTACTTTTTTAACATCTTTATCCTCACCATTGACCTTAATTGTTACATCGTCTTTTTCAAAATTATCATCGTCTAATTTATCTGTAATCACTTCACTATATTTCTTGCTAATTTCATCAATTTTATCTTGAGATATTTGTGTACCAGATAACAACGAATTTAAATTTAATGAGTCATTTGTAATGCCATTATTTGTCCCTTCAACACTCGATGTTTCCCCAGTGATTTTTTTATACACATCGACAAGTTCATTATTCTTCGCTTTGTAAACATCATCTAAAATTGGAGCTGCATAATATTGATTTTGCTTATCGGCAGCCCATTGAAATTCCCCAATTTCATTATCTGCAACTGTAGGTGTTAAAGCTATAACTGAATGCTCTTTATCCGGATCATGTCCCAATTTAAATCCTAACTTCGAAGCATCTGCAACAGATTTTGGTATATCCGATGATTTGAGTAGTGCTTCTGGTACATCTGCACTTGCATTTAAATTAATTAAATACGACTCATCTTTCATCTTATCTTGAAATTCAAATTCATTTTCAAACCTGTCTTCACCATACGCTTTCATTTGCTTTGCTGTTTCCTGTTCACTTAGTAAATACGTATTTTTAGGTGTGTTCTTTGTGAAATAATACGCTGCTGCTCCCCCAATGCCACAAATCAGTAGTACCCCAATAACGACTGCTATAACAATCTTCACTGTCTTAGACATATCGTTCTACCTCCCCTTAAGTTTTAATTTCTTTTATAATAGCACAATATATATATAATTAATTAACTAATTCTAAAATTCTATCAATTTTTACATCTTTTTTAATAATAAGTATTATATTTATTATTTGTATAAAAATATAATTATACCCAATGTAGTCCTTCACAGTAGGTTGAGCTTAAATTTTTCAAAAATAAAAAGTAGTTGCCATTTTTGATAATGACAACTACTTAAATATATTTAATCTTTTCTAACTTCATCTTCCCACCATAAAGCATCTTTAGGATTTTTCACTACATGATCATAATCCTCTTGCGTTTCGACATTTGGATAAGAACCTCTGAGTGATTTGTTAGAGGTAGATTTAAACATTGTTATGAAGATAATGAGTCCAACGACATTAATAAACATCAAGTAATAAGATGGTGCAATTTGTTGTCCTGTCGTTTCTACTAAAGTTGAAAGTATAAATGGCGTTAAACCACCAAATACCGCAGCACCAATATTATAAACAAGTGATAATGTACGTAACCTAACCTTTGTATGGAACATACTTGGTAATAAGGATGGCATAACACCTTCAAATGTTGACATAAATAATGCAATGATAAACAATCCAAGTATTACAAATGGAATCATTGGAATACTCATTAACCAAAATGCAAGCACCGAGAATAAACTAAATCCTGCTAAACCAAATATAATGGTGCGTTTGTTACCAACTTTATCACTATACCAACCAAAGAAAAATACTGCTGGTATCATAACTAACATGGTTATGGTGCTCAATATGGATCCCATAGTTCCACCTAAGTTGATTGTTGAATTCAAGAATGATGGCATATAGGAAAGTACCATATAGTTGGCAACATTTAAGAAAGCTACGCCTGCAAAACAAACGACGACGTCTTTCCAATAATATTTGAAAATATCTAAATATGAATATTCTAATTCTTCTTGTTCTTCTAATGTAGATTCATAAGCTGGGCTTTCATCTAAACTTGAACGTAAGATAATACCAATAATACCTAATGGTGCAGCAAGGATGAATGGAATTCTCCAGCCCCAATCAGCCATTTGTTGATTACTTAATAATGAATACATCAGCCCCGCTAAAATAGCAGCCATAATATTTCCAGCAAGTGTACCAATTTCTAATCCACTGCCTAATTTACCGCGTGTCTTATCAGGAGCTGTTTCTGCAATATAAGTCATTGCACCTGCGTATTCCCCACCTGTTGAAAATGACTGAATCATACGAACAACAAGTAATAATATAGGTGCCCAAATACCAATTTGATCTTGTGTAGGTAACAGCCCGAGCATCAATGTCGATGCTGCCATAAGTAATATCGTTGTCGATAATACAATTTTCCGTCCATATTTGTCCCCTAAGTGACTGAAAAATATACCACCGATTGGTCTCACTATAAAAGCAAAGGCAAATACTGCAAATGTTGAAACAATTTGCATCTCTTGAGGTAAATTCCCAAAGAAATTTGCACTTAATATCACAGCTAATTGTGCATATAAACCAAAATCAAACCATTCTATTGCATTACCAATCCCTGTGGCTACAACACCTTTTTTGGCTTGATCAGAATCTACTCTGTTAACTTTCTCTTTTTTAAATTTCACAAATAAAAACACCCCTTAAATTGTTTCTATTTATATAACATAACCTATGTATTAACTTATAAACACTTATAAGTTATAATTTATTATTTTTTAATTTTCAAAATCAATAAATTTTAAAATGATTTCGCGAATTTATTAAATGCCATTTTAATTATAGACATTCATCTAATGCCGTATCGTAAACACACACTTCAATCTTTTAGTATTTATATAAGTATTTAAGGCAATAAGTTCCAACATGATATCTCAAAGACGCCGCTTCTTTCTCAACACGATATGACTCTGATTCACTTTTGATATAATAGATTTACAAAATGAAACGGAGGATATTTTATGAAACAAATATATTTTAACCATGACGGTGGCGTCGATGATTTAATTTCTCTATTTCTGTTACTACAAATGGAGGATGTATCACTCATTGGTGTGAGTGCAATTGGTGCTGATAGCTATGTTGAACCTGCAGCAAGTGCATCTCAAAAAATCATTAATCGCTTTAGCAAGCAACCGATTCATGTCGCCGCTTCGAAACAACGCGGAAAAAATCCATTCCCTAAAGATTGGCGTATGCATGCATTTTTTATGGACGCTTTACCTATTTTAAACGAAGCTAATCAAAGCCATTCAAATTTACTTGAACACGATGCTTATGAAGATATTATTGAAAAATTACAAAAGAGTCATGCTCCAGTGACTTTATTATTTACTGGCCCATTAACGGATTTAGCTAAAGCCGTAACAGTTGAGCCTACAATTATTAATAAAATTGAACGTTTAGTATGGATGGGTGGTACATTTTTAGAAAAAGGAAATGTCGAAGAACCTGAACACGATGGCACTGCAGAATGGAATGCTTTTTGGGATCCAGAATCTGTTAAAACCGTCTTTGATACAAATATAAAAATAGACATAGTCGCATTAGAAAGTACAAATCGTGTACCACTGACATGGGATATTAGACAAGCTTGGGCAAACGAACGACATTATCCAGGTGTTGATTTCTTAGGAGTCAGTTATGCTGCTGTACCTCCATTAACACATTTCCAAACGAATTCTACTTATTTCTTATGGGATGTACTAACAACTGCATATGTAGGTGAACCTGAATTGGTACAGCAACATTCGGTCAATGCTAGTGTTTATACAGAAGGGCCTAGTCAGGGGCAAACGTATATAGATGATGTACACGGCAGAACAATTTCAGTCGTCGATGATGTCGAACACGATGCCTTCTTTAAATACATTACAAATTTAGCAAAAAAAGTTGAACAATAACGTGTTAAAAAGCGCCCTTTTCGTTGTTACACTTCAATACTGTGTAGTAACGAGAGGGCGCTTTTGCACTTTTATATATATATTTACGCAACATACTAGTAACTCTTTTCATCCAGATATTGTTTATCAATCACATCTTTCGTAATACCTACAAGTCTCTGACGTGATACTTCCATGCCTTTTTTATCATTTAAAGCATGATATTGTGCCTGCTCATCTTTATAATGATCTAATTTATACATTTTAAAATTTTGAGGAGTTGCTTTTAAATAAGGTTCCCCATTTTCATAATGTGTCACCAATGATTTCCATTTAACATTATTGATTTGTACGCCTTTAGGATTTTTTTCTAAATTAAAACGTATGTTACCACCTAATATATTCTTTTCAGTTCCTGTAGCTTGTCCATTTAGAAAATTTCCCAGGGAATAAGCAACGAGTGTTTTATGATTATCTTTCCCTTTCACCCATTTAACTGGCTGTATCACATGTGGATGTGTGCCTAATACGACATCTGCACCCGCATCAGCAAACACTTTGGCATACTGTTGTTGCGTCTCATTGGGTTTAGTCTTACCTTCATTACCCCAATGTGCGGAGACGATAACTGCATCACTTTTTTCTTTTGCGCTTGCGATATCTTTTTTGATTTGTACCTTATCAAAATAATTGATTTGATATGGTTTTTCTCTAGGAATATCATTTGTTCCATATGTATAACTCAGCATTGCCATTTTTATTCCATTTTTCTCAATTACAGGAATCGTATCATGTTGCTTTGGCGAATCAAACGTTCCGAAATAAAACACGGACTTAAATTGCTTCCAAACGCTGATTTCATTTTCTAAACCTGCAGTTCCTTGATCTAAAGCATGATTATTAGCTCCATTAACCACATTAAATCCAGTATGTACTATGTTTTGTGCGATTGCCTCTGGCGTATTAAATTGTTTGAATCCTGACAAACCGCGTTCATCACCACCAAGTGGCGACTCTTGATTGATGTATGATACATCTGTTGATTGAACTTCATCTTTTAAATTGTCATACATTGACTCAAAATTGAACTGTCCATTATCTTGCAAAGCATCCTGATAAACGACTGGATGGATTAAATTATCGCCTACTGCATAAAAAGATAACGTTTGCGTTAATTTATCTTTTTCATTTAAACACCCTACACATAAAACTAAAAAACACGAAAACAAAAAACACAAAATAATCCCATATTTCCACATATTTCATAACCCCTATCAATACTCATTAAATTTTATTATAAATTTGATAAGTCAATATATCAATAGAGTTGTAAAATCGAATACTATTTTTTATAAAGAAATAAAAAAAGACATTTTTCAATATTAAAAAATGTCTTTCACTATATATTAAACGTATTTAGTCACAGTTTCTGTTGGTAATCTATAAGAACCATGGGCTGGATTTTTAGCTTTACCAATCGCAACAATTAGTACGGGTACATAGCGTTCTGAATCTATACCAAATGCATCTGCGATTTGATCACTTTCAAATCCGCCAATTGGATTTGTATCATATCCATGCGCTTTCGCAACAAGCATAAATTGCATTGCGGCTAAACTACTATCAATCTTCACAATGTCATTCATTTGTTCTTTTGGTGCATTATCATATAATGGTATGACTTTTTTTAACATTTCTTGTTTTACTTCTTCCGGCATTAAATCATGTTTAACTGCATTACCATAAATTTCTTCGGCATTTGTTTGACTCTTCATATCACCAAAAATAACGACCATAGCCGCTGATGAATCATTTTGACGTGTGTTAAAACGAATGAGCGGACGTAATGTGTCTTTACCTTCATCACTTTCGACTACTAAGAATCTCCACGGTTGCATATTAACTGATGATGGCGCTGTCGTTGCTTTTTTAATCATTTCATCCATTTCTGCTTTCGGTATTTTCACTTGTTCATCAAATACTTTTACAGACTTTCTATTCATTAAAATTTCTTCAAAATTATTATTTATCATTTGCTATTTCTCCTTAATCATTTTTAACAAAATCAAATTATACTCAATTTAGCTATAATTACAAATCATTTGTTTATAATTAGGAACAAAAAATGTTTTACCTCAAACGCCCCACACTATTTACTTTGAGTAAAAACAAAAAAAGCGAGTATAAATGAACCTCATATTAAAATGATGGTCATTTATACTCGTAGCTTTATTTTATAAGTAATACTTCTTTAAAGCATTTGGAATATATCCATGTAACTTACATAAATTTGATTTATGAAGTTGGTTTCATTTTTTTAATACCTGGTTTAACAAAGCACATCGCAATAATACCGATGACTGCCGCTACTACTGCAGATATAAACATTGATGAATATCCATATGATGTTACAAGTATACCTGTTAACGTTGGCGCTATAATCGTTGCAGAGTTAACAAAGAAATGCGTAATACCGCCATACGTCCCAGTTTTCTTCGGTGCTGTATCAATAATGACAGACCAATTAACAGCATTTGGCAAGAATATACAGGCATTACCTAGCATCATTAGGAACATTATCCAGCCAATTTGATTGGTTGTTGGGATAATTAAAAAACAAATCGCTGCCAAAGTCATTCCAAATATCGCTAAACCTGATCGTGCAATTCTTAGGCTGCCTGTTTTCACACGTAACCAATCTGATAATCTTCCACCGAAATATGCTGTAAAACAAGCACCTATCCAGGGAAGCATACCAAGATACCACAATGAGTGAAGCTCAAAATGATACTCGTCTTGTAAATATTTTGGTGTCCAAGTTAAAATCAAAAAGTTTATGTATTGAAAACCAAAATAACCAACCATATTAAAGATAAGTGTCGGACTTTTGAAAAAGTGATACCATTTTTCATGTGCATTGTGCTCAGTTTCAACTGTTTTTTCACCATGAACCGTTTCTTCTGTGGATTGAATACTTTCAATTTCTTCCTGAGAAACATGTTTATTATCTTCAGGATAATCGGTAAATACTTTATACCAAATAATAATCCATACGAGACCTAATAAACCTAAAATTACAAAAAGCACGCGCCAAGTTGAAATAACTAAGAAACCAGAAACAATCGGTGCTGTGATTAACGCACCCAGTGGTACACCAATTAAACCTAAAGCTGATAATAAACCGCGTTCTCTCGGTGCTGCCCAGTTTGCATTGGTCTTACTGATTGTCGAAAATATTGGACCTTCAGATACACCAAATAGTACTCTTACCCAGCTAATGCAGAACCGCCAAATAAAACCATGCCTATCTCACCAGCAAATGCCATACCTATTTCAAATAATGACCAAAGTGTACCAGCAATTAACCAAACAAATTTTGGCCCCTTTTTATCTGCTGTAACCCCTCCAAACAATGAACCAAGCATATAACCATAGCCAAAATAACCTAATATTGATCCCCAAGCGATATTATCGAAACCAAATTCGTTAATAATATCTTCTTGAGCATAGGAAATAGCGCCACGATCGACATAGTTGATCATTGTCATAATAATAATCATCGTAATGATAAAATAACGATAGTTTTTCATTTTTAATTTCCCCACTTGTTTACAACATTGGTAAATATAGAAAAACCTAACGCTAAATGAAAACGCTATCAACAATATTTTTGATTATTAAATTTACCTTTATTACTAATAATGTCTAAAACCCTTGCTATTAAAAGAAAAATAAAGTTTTTAAAAATAGCAAATATTCAAAAAAATTATTCTACTACTTTCATAGACATTGTAATATTTCTCTCTTGAAAACCAACTTTTTCATATAATAATTTAGCTTTATTCTGTACATTTACATTTAACCTAACTTCACCAATATGCTGTCTTTTAAAAAAGTCATTAACAAAATATATTAACTTTTTAGCAACACCCTGTCTTCTATAACCTTCAAAGACATATAACTCATAGATAAAACCGTAATCTTGTTGTTCAAGGTAATCTGTTTTTTTATCAATAAGCACAAATCCTTTGCATATGTTTTCTTCAATCAACACATAATATTTTGCACCTTGCAATAGCAATTGACTTGACATATCCCGCAATGACGCATCTGATAAATCAAAATTCACCATCATCGCTTCTTTGAATAACTTTGGTATAACTTTGTTAATGAGTTTCAATTCATTATCTTTAGCACATCTTATTGTCATGATATTCATCCCCTGTCTTTAATATTTTTATATACATTTCCAAAACTACTAACTATGCTTTAATATAATAAAAGTAAATAATGTATTTTACCTATAAGTTGAAGTCTTTTGCTTTTCTTTATACTACATAACCGTGCTACAATATATGCTTTAGAAATAATATATGCTTATAAATAATAATATATTATTATTCGTACGTTTTATGCACATAATAATCAAAAAAATTTGATTTCAAAGTTGAAAAGATAAAACAAAGTTTGTTAATATTTTACCTTATATAGAAGATAGTGAGAAAATTTAAGTAAAAAGAGGGAACACAATGAAGTCTATATCAGTCATAGTGACTTATTACAATTCAGAAGATTATATCGAAAGATGTTTAATAAGCCTTAAAAAACAAAGATTCCAAGATTTTGAACTCATCTTAGTAAATGATGGTTCAACAGATCAATCGAAACCACTTGCAACACAAATACTTAAAGATTGGGATATTCCAATTAAAGCAATTGATTTACCAGAAAATACAGGACATGCGCATGCTAGAAACATGGGCTTGAAAGAAGTTGAATCTCCTTACTTTATCTTTATTGATTCTGATGATTATTTGGCATCCTATGCATTATCATTTTATATGAAGAAACTAAATCAATTCGATGCGTTAATTGCGCCTATCCATGGGTTCACGTTGGATATACCTCAATACGTTGACCAAAATTTAGTGCGTACTCAATATTTAAATACTAAAACACATTCTAATCAATTTTTAAGAAAGCAAACTGCATGTAATATTGTTTTCAAAACTGCAATTGCACGTGGCCATAACTTACAATTTAATGAAGACTTGAACGTCTTTGTAGATTGGTCCTTTATTTTAGAATTTATTAAATATGCCAATGGATTCGTGCGTGTCAGTCGCTTTCCTTTCTATATTAAAGGGGAAATCTATGACCCGTTTGTGAAACCAGCACTGTCTAAACAAGATTTTGGCATTACGTTCAACGATTATGTATATAGTTTCTCTGATTCTGTTCAACGTGCGCCTTTAAAAGAAAATAAAGTTTTCATAAAAAATAAAATGAAAAATATTTACAAACATTCATTCGAACCCTCATCAAGAAAAAACCCTGAGCGTTATAAATATAACAGTGAATTGCTTCCAAAAGTGACCAGAGAATTAATTCCGACGCTTTTCAAAAATGAGAAACCACTCTTTATATTAGAGTCATTGATGCTCATGGTGAATAAACGTAAATCCGCTTTTAAAATAAATAAACTTAGAAAAAAAGCACGTTTAGTAAAAAGTATCTTGTTACGTAGAAAAAATAAAAATCGTGCATTATACCAATTAACAGATAGTGAAGATAAAGTGAGTCCAAATACGATTGTATTTGAAGCATTTGCTGGTAAAAATTACAGTGATAGCCCGAAATATATTTACGAATATATGATGAAACGCTATCCGAATTATGAATTTATATGGGTCTTTAAAAACCCTTCTAAAGTACAAATTCCTGGCTTAGCTAAAAAAGTTAAAAAAGGCTCTAAAGCTTACTATGAAGCATATTCAAAAGCTAAATACTGGGTGTCTAACGCGAGATTACCGCTTTATCTGAATAAAAAACCAAACCAAGTTTATATACAAAATTGGCACGGCACACCATTAAAACGATTAGCAAATGATATGAAAGTCATTCGTATGCCAGGAACTACAACGGATAACTATAAACGTAATTTCAGAGAAGAAACAAGCCGTTGGGATTATTTAGTGTCACCAAATAGATATTCTTCTAAAATTTTCGAGACTGCATTTTGGATGAAACCTGAACAACTACTTGAAATTGGTTATCCTAGAAATGATGTATTAGTTAACCATGCAAATGACAAATCATATATCCAAGAAATTAAAGAAAATTTAAACTTACCTGCAGATAAAAAAGTCATCATGTATGCGCCAACTTGGAGAGATGATGAATTTGTGAAAAAAGGTAAATATTTATTTAATCTACAAATTGATTTAGATAATTTACAAGCACAACTTGGCGATGACTATGTTGTACTATTGAGAATGCATTATCTCATTTCTAATGCCTTAGATTTACGTGGTTATGAAGATTTTGCCATTGATGTTTCAAACTACAGTGATATCTCTGAATTATATTTAATTTCAGATTGCCTTATCACAGACTATTCATCCGTCATGTTTGATTACGGTGTATTGAAACGTCCTCAATTCTTCTTTGCTTATGATTTAGATAAATACGGTCAAGATTTACGCGGATTCTATTTAGACTATCACAATGATTTACCTGGACCTATTCACCAAGATCCATACCAATTAACAGAAGATCTAAAAAATCTAGATCAAGTTTCAATAGATTACAATGACAAAATCAATCAGTTTTATGATGACTTTTGTTCATTAGAAAATGGACAAGCGTCTAAAGCAATTTCCGATTTAATTACTAAAAATAACAACTAGCCTATTAAATTAGAAATAATTAGGAAAAAAAATACTCATTCTGAAAATAAAGCGTCTGGGTCATAAATCCCTAATCTCAAAAAAGAGGACTAATCCTTAGTATGGATTGGTCCTCTTTATATTTAAATTCTAACACTTTCGATTGTGCATGCTTTCCTAGGAAATAACGACTTCAAATATTATATTTCGTACTTATTTTCTTTTTTCTTAAATACTAATAAAACATACAATAACATGATGATTTGAATCACTGTCCCAATCACCATTGAAATGAGCGTTAAACTACTGTTGTTATTTTCAAAGTTTAAAATATGCAGTAATGTCGTTGCAATAATGAGTTCAAAGACGATACCCGCTGATGATCCAATTTGATGAGCTAGATTGACTAATCCAGAAGCGATACCTGATTGCTCATTCGTCACTTGATATACGCCTAAATTTGTTAATGGCGTAAAAATAAACCCCTGCCCAACCCCAATTAAAATTAATGGCAGTATAAACATTGTAATGCCAACTTGATGATTCAAACAAAAAATGAGTAAAATCATGCCTACAATTGAAATTAGAATGCCTTTGATTAACACCGAAATATTGGTTTGACTTTTCAATAATTTATGAATATTTAACGCTACTATAAAATTAACTCCTGTTGTGCAAATAAGTAGTAATCCCGTATTCAAAGGCGATAAGTTGAAACTATCTTGAAAATAAATACTCATATAATACCAATAACTAAAACTTGTACTTAAAAATAAAAAACGCAATAGATAACCTGAGCTTCGAATTTTATTTTTAAATAAACTTAGCTCGATAATGGGATACTTCACTTTATGTTCATAAGCAATAAAGGTTATTAATAGTATTAAGCCTATGAGGATTAATACAAAATTTATTAGGCTAAAAGCCATATTCAGACGTTCCATGCCTAGCACAATCAGTAATATCGATACAACAGATAATAAGGCACCGAAAAGGTCTATACGTGGTGGATAACTGGATGTAGTTGTTTGGGGTAATAACTTTATCGCTAATAAAATAAATATGATACACATTGGTATGTTAATCAGAAAACATAGTCTCCAAGATACTAAAGACGTCAATATACCACCCACAATTAAGCCGCCACTTGCACCAATACCAGCAATTGTACTATAAAAAGAGACTGCTTTTCTTTTTTCTGGACCATCATCATATATTAAGTTAATAAATGCCAAAATAGAAGGTGAAACTAATGCTGCTGCAATACCTTGCCCAGCTCTTGAAATAATCAGCATCATTGTATTGGTGGCCAAACCAGTTGTTATAGAAAACAAGAGAAACAAACATAATCCACATAAAAATACGTGTTTAAGGCCTAAGACATCTCCAAGTTTAGCTCCCAGTAACAGTAATCCTCCAAATAGTAATACATATGCACTCTGCACCCATGTCAACGTCCCACTCGACATATGTAATGATTGTTGCATTTCATTTAAAGCAGTCATCGTGATGGAAGTGTCCATCATAATCATAAAATATGCTCCTAAAACAATAACTAATACGAGCTTCTTATTCATTTATTCCCTCCTTTCCTTTTGTAAATAGTCTACATAGCTAACTTATGATTAAATATCTAAAAATGGCTGCTGTTTCAACTTGAAGAAACAACAGCCATGCCATCTCATGATTCATTATTTGGGTTCAATCTTGACGGTCGCACTTACTGGACCTGGTTCAAGCATAGGTGGCAAATATGCACTATTACCATATTTTTCTTTATAGGCACCATTGATGCTTTCATCTAATTGCTTATCGCCATGCACCGGTATGAACTGAACATCAAATGTTTGCTGTGCTAATTGAATTTGTCCTGCTTGTTGAGCTTTAGCTGACTGGTACCATCTAGAATTTTGACCATTATACGCTCTGACAAACAATTTCCCATCAACTACAACAGACCATATCCATGTTGGTGTTGCCAAAGTTTGCCCATCATCATAAAACGGCGATACATGCATATCATCTGCTTCTTTAAATTGTTTTAATAAATCACTATGCCAATGTTGTTCGGACATATTAACCTCACCTTTCACTGCGTTTTTATATGATTAAGGTAATTGTCGTGTTGGACGAATAACAACTTCATTTATAGATGTAGATGCATCTGTATCAATCGCATTAACAAGTGCTTTAGCAACTTCATTTGGGTTTAATGCATCTTTATAAACATCCTCCATACCCTGTTTTAGCCCTTGATCCGTTATATGATTTAAGAGTTCTGTTTCAATTGCCCCTGGTGATACAATCGTCGTTCTAATATGACTTCCCACTGTGACTTCTTCTTGTCGTAGCGCCTCAGTTAAAGCACGAACAGCAAATTTAGTAGCACAATATACCGCACCACCAGGATTAACTTGGTGTCCTGCAATAGATGCTATATTAATAATGTGTCCAGACTTTTGTGCTCTCATCTTAGGTACAACTGCACCAATGCCATAAAGTACACCCTTCAAATTGACATCTATCGTTTGATTCCATTCATCAATATTATTGTCGCCTAAGAAAGACTGTGGAATTAACCCCGCATTATTTATTAACACATCCACTCTGCCAAATATTTCTATAGCATTTTGAACTAACGCCTCAACATCTTGTGGATTTGTTACATCGGTCGATTTTGCAATGACCTCCGTTTTCAAATCAGACTTTAGTGCGTTTAATTTATCTATTCTTCTTGCGCCTAATACGAGCTTAGCACCTTTTTCACTTAATAATTTTGCTGTGGATTCACCGATACCGCTGGAAGCACCAGTAATAACTACTACTTTATCTTTTTACATTTTCTGCCATTTTAATCACTCCTTACTTTTCAATACTTTCATAATGTTCATCTGACACTGACTCTAGAAATTCTGACGCACCAGATGTGATTGCGATATGTTCAAACCAACTATCTTTTGTTGCGCCATGCCAATGTTTCACACCTTTATGCGTTACGATAACTGACCCTGGCGCTAATTTTTGGGAAGGTTTGCCTTCTTCTTGATACCAACCTTCTCCGCCAGTAACTAATAATATTTGATAGCCTTCTGTATGAACATGCCAGTTATTACGACAACCTGGTTCGAATGTAACGTTACCTACGACTACATCGATATTATCTTCGTTGACTAATGTGTTTAAAAAACTTTGACCAATAAATGAATCTGCAAATGCATCATTCGTTTCACCTATTGAGAAAATAATTCCCTCTTTAACTTCTTCATGTTTTGCCATATGATAGGCCTCCTTATTATTGATTAATCATTGTATATATCTTTGGCAATGTTAAATGCGGACCATGCTTTTGGCCAACCAACGTAGAATGATAAGTGTGTAATTATTTCTGCTACTTCTTCTTTGGTTACACCATTTTCTTTACCTATTTTTAAATGCGCTGTTAATTGTTCAAAATTCCGACCTGTAATGAGCGCAGTTATTGTTATTAAACTTCTTTTATAAGGAGACAGTTCTGATTCTCTAGACCAAACTTCTCCAAATAATACGTCATCATTTAGTTCAGCAAATTTTGGTGCGAATGATCCTAAATTATCTCTACCTGCAGTTTGTTTTTTAGCCATATATATCACTCCTAATTAATACATTTTTGAAGACAACTACAGATTAGTGCCATTTCAGACATTCGTCTAATGCTTAAAATAAAAGAACGCATGCTTTATAAGCATGCGTTCTTTATGAAATAAATCTACTGTGGATGATTCATTTCCTTAAACCTTTTGATAAAGTTTTTTAAAATAGGTGTTTGTATTCTACTTTTCTTCCATACTAAAACACAATGTGTGTAAAGTTCTGGTTTAAATGGAATAAAAGCTAAATTATCTAAATTTCTATTCGATGTTACACCTTCAATCACAACAGCTGAACCGACATTATTTCTTACCAATGAAAAAATATTAAATATTAAGTTATACGTCCCAATCACTTGCAAGTCATTGACTGCTATTTGACTCCATTCTGAAATCATTTTTTGATTTTCTGGTCTTCTAGACATTAATAATTTTGTTTTTTTCAAATCTCCAGGATGTATTGAGGATTGCCCTCTAAATGGAGAATCTTCAGAAACAAGCAAACCCCAACGCTCTGGTCTCGGTAAAGGTACTTGCTCATATTTTTCCATTGCAATGGGTTCTATTAAAATCGCAATATCCAATAATCCTTTATCAAGACGCTCACTGATTTCACTGCCTATACCACTTACGATATGAAAAGTGATTAAAGGATGTTCTCTCACCATCTCTTCTAATATCATGGCAAGCGTGTCAGAATTATCCGCTTCTACACATCCTATCGTAATATGTCCACTCAACGCTTGTTGTTTTTTATTTTCAAATTCTTGTTGCGTCTGATTCGTTAATGACAATATCTCTTCTGCTCTATTTTTTAAAAATATGCCTTCTTCTGTAAGCATAATACCTTTATTTTCTCGATAAAAGAGCTCTACCCCTAGTTCTATTTCTAAGTCATGCATTTGTCTACTTAATGTAGGTTGCGTAATGTTTAGTACCGCTGCCGCTTTTGAAATCGCATGTTCTTCAGCAACTGTCCAAAAATATCTAAGCGTTCTCAATTCCATTGGGCATCCCTACTTTGTTTATGGTTTATTTTACTCATTATAACAAAATTAAATGATACTTACTTGTAATATTTATGGTGTATAAAAGGCATTCGTTCAACCACCATAGATTTAACCAAGTCTCCCCGATAAATAATATCTCTCATGTTACGTAACAGTGCGTTATGCGTGCGTCTGTCGAAAACGAACTCGTAAAAGCTTTAAGTATCAAAAAAGGCAATGTTAGTCGGACGTGCACAAAAAAACTACCAACAAAGTCTAAGCCTTTGTCGGCAGTCAGAGATAATAACAAATACATGCCTTACCTCTATATCTATTTCATTTATTTTAAAATATCATAATCAAACATTACTTTATAGTACCCGCATCTTTATCATGTACACCATGACGATAGAAATCAATATATTCTGGATCTAATGGTTTTTTACCACGTATGATGTCTGCTGCTTTCTCAGCCATCATTAATACAGGTGAATGAATGTTACCATTTGTTGTACGTGGCATAACAGATGCGTCTACAACACGTAGATTCTCCATGCCATGTACTTTGAACGTTTCTGGATCTACGACTGACATTTCATCTGAAGCTGGTCCCATTCTACAGCTACAAGATGGATGCAATGCTGTTTCACCATCGCGTTTTACCCATTCAATAATTTCTTCATCTGTTTGCACTTCAGGTCCAGGAGAGATTTCTCCTCCATTATAAGGGTCTAATGCTTTTTGGCCTAAGATATTTCTAGCTACTTTAATTGCTTCCACCCATTCACGTTTATCTTCTTCTGTAGATAAGTAGTTAAACACAAAATCTGGCTTAACAAATGGATCTTTTGATTTGATTTTTAAATGTCCACGAGAATTTGAGTACATTGGTCCTACATGCACTTGATAACCATGTGCAGCTGGCGCTTTCGTACCATCGTATCTTACCGCAATTGGTAAGAAGTGGAACATTAAGTTTGGATAATCTACATCTTCATTTGAACGTACAAAGCCACCACCTTCGAAATGGTTTGATGCTGCAGCACCTTTACGTCCGAAAATCCATTGTAATCCTATGAATGGCATTTTTAATTTATTTAAACTTGGTTGCATTGAAACAGGTTCTTTACATGCATGTTGCACATAAACTTCTAAATGGTCTTCAAAATTTTCACCAACACCTGGTAAGTGAATACGTGGTTCAATACCTAATGAACGTAAATGTTCTGAATCACCGATACCTGATAATTGTAGTAATTGCGGGGAGTTAATTGCACCACCTGATAGGATAACCTCTTTCGCATTTACTGTATGTTCTCTACCATTTTTCTTAAATGTAACACCCGTTACTTTGTTACCTTCAAAATTTAATTTCGTCACAAATGCACGTGTTTGCACTTCTAAATTCTTACGTTTCATCGCTGGATGTAAATATGCTCTAGATGCAGAAACACGACGACCATTATGTACTTGACTATCAAATGGTCCAAATCCTTCTTGACGGAATCCATTTACATCTGGTGTTTTATTATAACCTGCTTCAACGCCTGCATCGAAGAAAGCCTGGAATAACGGATTATCAGCTGGACCTCTTCTTAGTTTAATTGGTCCGTGATGTCCACGGAATTGATCATCTTTTGTTGCACCGAATGTTTTTTCTAAGCGTTTAAAATACGGTAAACAATGTGCGTAATCCCATGAATCCATGCCTTCAGGCTTCGCCCATTTTTCATAGTCCATTGGGTTACCTCTTTGATAAATCATACCGTTAATCGAACTTGAACCACCTAGAACTTTACCACGTGCATGACCGACTTTACGTCCATCCATATGTGGCTCAGGTGTCGTTTCATAAATCCAATCGTATAATTTATTTCCAGCTGGATACATTAATGCTGCAGGCATCTGTATTAATAAGTCCCATGGATAATCACTACGTCCAGCTTCCAATACAAGTACGTTATTCGATACATCTTCACTTATACGGCTACCAAGTACTGACCCAGCACTTCCACCACCTATAATGATATAATCGTATGATTGCTTCATTGTGATACTGCCTCCTCTAATTTATATACGTTCATTCTCTTATTTAAAAATCTATATTATGCTTTACCAAACCAATTAACTGGTTCTGGGTTTGTATTACGTAATATATGTTTCTCTACTTGATATTCAGCTAGACCTTCTTTACCAAGCTCTCTACCAATACCGGATTGTTTATAGCCACCCCAAGGTGCTTGGGCAAAGTATGGATGGAAATCATTAATCCAAACTGTTCCCATCTTCAATTTATTAACGACGCGTTCAGCTTTGCCTATATCTTGTGTAAAGACACCGCCAGCCAAACCGTAAATGGAATCGTTCGCAAGTTCTATGGCTTCTGCTTCAGTTGAAAAACCTTCAATTGTTACAACTGGTCCAAATACTTCCTCTTGAACAATTCTCATAGAAGTATCACAGTTTGTAATTACAGTTGGTTCAAAGAAGAACCCATCTTGTAGGTCTTCACGTTCAGGACGTTTACCACCAATAGCAATCGTTGCATTTTCAGCTTTTGCAATTTCCATATAATTTTCAATTTTTTCTCTATGTTCAGCTGAAATCACAGGTCCCATTTCCGTTTCTGAGTCAAAACCATTACCTAATTTAATATTTTTAACTCTTTCAATAAGGGCTGCTTCGAATTTTTCTTTAATATCGTTATGCACGATAATTCTTGCGCCAGCAGAGCATACTTGACCTGCATGGAAGAATCCGCCATTTAATGCTTGATCTACTGCTAAGTCAAAATCGGCATCGTCAAAAATGACATTTGGGTTTTTACCGCCAAGTTCTAACGCTACATCTGTAACATGATCTGCTGCTTGTTTCATAATGTGTTTACCAGTTTTTATGCCACCAGTAAATGACACTAAATCCACTTCTTTATGTGCAGATAACGGTTCACCAACTTCAGATCCTTTTCCTAATACTAAATTAATCACACCTTTAGGGAAGCCAACTTCTTCCATTAATTCAAATACACGAATTGTTGTTAACGGCGTGATTTCACTTGGTTTCATAACAAGCGAACAACCTGTTGCTAATGCAGGTGCAAGTTTCCATGAAGCTTGTAGTAAAGGATAATTCCATGGTGTAATTTGAGTTACAACTCCAATTGGTTCTTTTATTACTTTGCTTTCTGTATTTGGGATTGGAGAATCTATCAATTCTCCACCATCTTTATCTGCCAAACCTGCAAAATAGTTAAATACGTTCGCAATATCATCCATATCTGCGTAAGATTCTTCTAATGTTTTACCTGTATCTAATGTTTCAAGTCTCGCTAATTCTTCACGATGTGTCACAATTAAATCGGCAATAGCACGTACTTTTTTGCCTCTATTTTCACTTGTTTCTAATGACCATTCACCTTTTTCAAAAGCACGACGTGCAGCTAATATCGCACGTTCACTATCCTCAGCAGTACCTTCTGCTACTTCAAATATGACTTCTTGGTTAAATGGATTAATAATTTTTCTTGTTGTTTGATTCGAGCTATCTACCCACTCACCATCAATGTATTGACGACGAGACAATTGATTTACAAGTTCCATTAAAATTACCTCCGTTAAGTTTGTTAAATTTTTATTTAACGAATTTTATAGATTTTATGTTACCATAGTAAACGAAAGCGTGTCAAACCAGTTCAAATTTCAATTGGCTCATAACTTCAGAAACAAAGCGCTACTTAAATTCTGTTCGTTAACCTGCTATAATTTGAATTCACAATAAAATATTTGGTCGGAGGTGTACTACATGGCACATTCAAACAACCCTGAACATCAATTAGACGAAGCAAAAGATATTGTTATCAATGCGATTGGTGAAACAATGGATTTATATGGTATCAACAGAAGTGTTGGTAATTTATTTGGTACTATGCTCTTCGAAGATAGCATGACACTCGATGAGATGCGTGAACAATTACAAATGAGTAAACCAAGCATGAGTGCTGGGGTCAAAAGACTCCAAGAATTTGATATCGTTAAGCAACAATTTACACGCGGTAGTAGAAAACAACATTTTATTGCAGAAAAAGATTTCTTTAACTTCTTTAGCAATTTCTTTACACGCAAATGGCGTCGGGAAATCGTAATTAATGCCGAAGCTGTCCATGATGCCGTTGCGATACTAAACAAAATTATTAATGACGAAAGTACAGATGCCGCTATTAAAACTGAGGCAAACGAAACGAAACAGCAACTCATCGACACGTTACCTTATTACGAATGGTTAGATCATTTAAGTGATGCATTGGAAAGTGGAGAAATATTTAAATACTTCCCAATACCTGAAAATAATTACAAAGAAGATTAAATATGTGTAAGATAGTTAGCCCAAAATCAACAGAATTTCAAAAAGCGTCCGTGTGAAGTTAAATTTCAAACGGTCGCTTTTTTATTTAACAAATAAGCATGACAATTCAACCTTAAGTTAAAGCATAAAAAAGCTGAGACATCGTACTTGTCTCAGCTTTTATTTAAAATTACAAATTATCGTCTTCTTTTTGTTCTCTAACTTGTGTGATACGCAATGAACGTCGCTCGACCTCTCTATACTTGTCTGCCCGACTTTCTAGTTTAAGTCGGTCCTCATTAAGTGTCCGCATAAATGCGACCATCATCATAACAAAGACTACAAGTACTGGCACACTCGCCAATAAGGCTGCTGTTTTCAGTACTTCTAACGCTTTCTCGCCACCGACTAACATAAGCGCAAATGGTAATAAACATAACGCAAACGCCCAATAAAGACGGTTTGCTTTTAATGGTTCACCAATTACTTTTTTCTGAGATGCTGCTGCTAAGATATATGATCCAGAATCAAATGTTGTCGCTAAGAACAGCACTGCCGAAAGCATAAATAATACAATGATAATATTATGGAACGGTAATTGATGCAATACCTCTATGATTGTAGCTTCCGTACCATGTGTATTCAGATTTTGGATCACATCAAATTGTCCACTAATTTGTAAAAACACAGCATAGTTACCAAAAATACCGAAGAACAACATACATCCTAATGTACCATAGATAATTGTACCTAAAACTACTTCTTTTAACGTACGACCTTTGGAAATACGTGCGATAAACAATCCAATAAATGGTGCATAAACAATCCACCATGACCAATAGAATATTGTCCACTGTTGTGGGAAGTTCGTTTCTTTACGGCCACCAATACCGCCAAATGGTTCTAGCCAAGTAGCCATTTCGAAAAAGTTCTTAATCATATTACCCATACTTGTAATTGTCGTTTCCATAATAAATACCGTTGGTCCAACAATTAACACAAATCCAAGTAATACAAATGACAAAATAACGTTCCAATCACTTAATACTTTTATACCTTTTTTCAATCCAGAATATGAACTATAAGCAAAGATAGCAGTTACTAAAAACAGTATCGCACCACGCATTAACATGTTATCACCATCGATACCAGTCAAGCGCTCTATCCCCGCTGTAATCATTGGTACACCAAGTGCTAATGATGTAGCTGCACCACCTAATAATCCAAAAATGAATATAATATCGACAATCTTACCTACAAGACCATCTGTTTGCCCTTTTAATATTGGACGTAACGTTTGGCTTACTTTATAAATAGGTTTCTTCTTCACGAATAATAAGTAACCAATACACAGCGCTGGTAGTACAAAGGTCGCCCATGCAATCGGTCCCCAATGGAACATACCATACATCGTTGCATAATTAAGCGCACTATCTGTCATACCTTTACCACCATGTGGCGGATCTTGATAATAGAATGCCCACTCGATAATACCCCAATATAGAATATCAGACGCAATACCGGCACAAAACAGCATGGCAGCCCAACTAAAATTATTAAACTCGGGCTTATCTGTCGCTTTACCTAAAGTTACATTACCGTACTTACCAAAGGCTATGTATAAAACAAATATTAAAATAGCGAGTCCGATAAACAAATAAACTGAACCTAATGCACTAGAAACGGCATCGTTCATTTTAGTAATCACTTCTTGACTTGCTTTAGGAAAGACCATCATAGGAATTACTGCAATCAGTAAAATAACCGATGATCCTATAAAGGTCGTCCAATCCATAACTTTATTTTTCTTCATTATTGAACACCCCTGTATTTATTTTTATAACTATGTAAAAGTCGCTAAAAATAGATAAACATTAGCAAAAATATATATTAATTCACAAACATGAGCCTAACGAACTTTAAATAATAATGCAAATTGCATTCAATATTCTGAAATTAATTATATGAATATTTATATAAAACAGAGAATTAATTTCGGAGTATAAATCGCTATAATCACAGTGTTAAGTTTAAACTTAATGAAATTAATGAATCTTACAAACTTTATAATATGTATCTTTATTCATTATTTACGTATAAATATTTGTTTTTATTTTTTTGTATTTTCAGAGAAAAAGACTGTTTTTTTATAAAATATCGCATAAAGGTTCTTCGATACATAATTAAATGTATGTCGTTTTTTGTGTGTTTTTAAATAGTCATCACAAACTTTTATACTTAAATATTCTATAATAGTGTAAACAGCAAAATAATTGTAATAAGCGGAGTGAATTTAAATGGAAAAATCAAAGATCATTAATTATTGGGATAAACGTGCTGAATCCTTTAGTAAAAATAAGCTAGCAGAATTAGAAAGTACGCATGCTCAAAAATGGATAGAAGAAATTAATAACATAAACCCGATACAACCTGGTATGAAAATCTTAGATATTGGTACTGGCGCGGGTTTTTTAGCTATTTTATGTGGAAACCTAGGTAGCGATGTCACAGGGATAGATCTTTCTCCTGAAATGATCCAATCAGCAAAACAGAATGCCGAAAGTCATCATCAAGATATTCACTTTCAAGTAATGGATGCTGAATCACTACAATTCAATGATGAAACTTTTGATATGGTTATTTCTCGCAATGTAACGTGGCTACTTCCTAATACAAAGGCAGCATATCAAGAATGGTTACGTGTATTAAAACCTAACGGTAAACTGATTAATATTGATGCCAATTATGGTAACGATTCATTCACTGACTATAAATCCCTGAATACTGAACATGCACACCACACACTCGGCAAAGATATGCTGGCTGAAAGCGAGGCAATCAAACAAAATATACCCATTAATCACCAACCCAGACCTCAAACAGATATGGATATCTTAAAATCATTAGGATTTGATCATATCCATTTAGACACTGAAATTTATTTACGTATGTACTCAGAACAAGATGAATTTTATAACCCAACGCCCATATTTTTAATTTCAGTTACTAAATCATATTAGCTACAGAAAAAGTTTTTATTAAAGACACAATTTCCATTATATTTTATCGTAAAAGAGCCTACAGCTTGCGTTATTTTTTAATTTTTATCATACTATAAGAGAATATAGTAAAAGGAGTGGTAAGAATGAATCAAGAACAATTTGACAAAGTAAAAAATGGAAAAGGCTTCATTGCTGCATTAGACCAAAGTGGTGGTAGTACACCTAAAGCGTTACGTGACTACGGCGTTACAGAAGATCAATATGACAGTGAAGACGAAATGTTCAAACTCGTTCATGACATGCGTACACGTATCGTGTCGTCACCATCATTTAGTTCAGATAAAATTGTAGGTGCGATTCTGTTCGAACAAACAATGGACCGCGAAGTAGAAGGCAAACATACAGCGGACTATCTAGCTGATAAAGGTGTTGTACCTTTCTTAAAAATAGATAAAGGTTTAGATGAACAAAAAGATGGCGTTCAATTAATGAAACCTATGCCTGAGCTAGATGACTTACTAAATCGTGCAAATAAACATAAAATTTTCGGTACTAAAATGCGTTCTAATATCTTAGAACTAAATAAAGACGGTATTGATTTAGTTGTTAAACAACAGTTTGATGTAGCTAAACAAATTATTGCAGCTGGTTTAGTTCCAATTATTGAACCTGAAGTTAATATTAATGCTGAAAACAAAGAAGAGATTGAAGCATACTTAACTGATTCAATTTTAGAAGAACTAAACAAACTCAACGATGATCAACTTGTAATGCTTAAAGTAACTATCCCTACAAAAGCAAATCAATATCAATCATTAATCAACCATCCAAACGTTGTACGTGTCGTTGCGTTATCTGGTGGCTATAGCAGAGAACATGCAAATGAAGTACTTAAACAAAATAAAGATTTAATCGCTAGCTTCTCTCGTGCATTAATCAATGATTTAAATGTGAACCAATCTGATGAAGAATTCGACAAAATTTTAGGCGAAACAGTTGAATCTATCTATGATGCTTCTGTAAACAAAAATTAATCTATCCTAATACATTTAAATACAATTACAACACTGTCAGTGCGTTTCGATACGCACTGGCAGTTTTTATTTTATGATTGTGAAAAAAATCCCAATATAGTCTAGCCAACTTCACTATCTATCTATATACTAATATTAATTTATGAAATAATTTAATTAAAAAATAAGGAGATTACTTAATGAAAAATCATTTGCATAGGTGGGTTATTGAAGCATTAAGTTTTATGGCTTTGGGTTTGTTTGGCTCTTTAATTATTGGACTTATCTTAGAAACTATTGGCAATCAAACACTCATTCCACAAATAGATTTATCGTTTTTATCAGAAATTGGTAAGGTCGCAATGTCAGTTACCGGTGCTGCTATTGGGGTAGCAATTGCTTATGGATTAGGCGCTAAACCTCTAGTTATTTTTTCGTGTGTTATCGTTGGCACACTAGGTTATACGACGTTTGGAGGCGGTGCAGTTGGTGCCTATATTGCTACACTCATCGTCGTAGAATTAAGTAGATTTTATGCAAGCAAGACTAAAATCGATATCATTGTTACGCCCTTACTCACGATTGTTATCGGGGGCGCTATCGCAAAACTTTTTGGACCTGCGTTAAATGAGTTTATGACTGGGTTAGGTAAAGTTATCATTGTCGCAACTGAACAACAACCGTTGATAATGGGAATTTTAGTATCTGTCCTCTTTGGTTTAGCACTTACTGCGCCAATTTCAAGTGCAGCACTTGCACTCATGCTTGATTTAAGTGGTTTAGCTGCTGGTGCAGCAACGATAGGCTGTGCGGCGCAAATGGTAGGCTTTGCTGTAAATGGCTATAAGGATAATGGTTGGAGTGGTATTTTATCTATTGGTATTGGTACAAGTATGCTACAAGTCCCAAATATCATTAAACATCCCATGATCTTAGTACCTCCAACAATAGCAAGTGCAGTTGTTGCTCCAGTTATGACAACTCTATTTCCTATGACAAATAATGCCGCTGGTGCAGGTATGGGTACAAGTGGTTTAATTGGCCAAATTATGACGATTAATACCATGGGGGGTTCACTTCAAACCTGGCTATTAATTATAATCTTCCATATTATATTGCCTGCAGTCATTAGCTTTGCTTTATATAAGTATTTCTTTAAAAAACAGTGGATTATGCCAGGCGATCAACTTATCCATGTCGCTAACTAGTTCAATAACATAACTATTTTCATTAAAAACAGCCGTGCCAGTTAAATTAAACTGACACGGCTGTTTTATATAAAGTGTTACTGATAATCTGATTGCTTGTCTCCTTGTATTGATACATAGGCATCTTCTGTTGTCTTTCTTTTTTGAGTTAAATAAAGTACACCTGCAATCAAATACCAAACTAATACAATTAACCACTCTGATGGCCAAGCTAACGATGACGGCATACCCGGTAAATAAATCACGATAAACAATATGCTCAAAATAACCGCAATGATACCAACAATTTGTCCGTTTTTAATACGGTAAGGACGTTCTAAATTAGGATGCGTTTTGCGTAACTTAAGAAACGAAATTGCAACGAGTAAATAACCTAGAACAACACCAATACCGCCTGCATTAACAATCCACGAAAGTGCTGGTCTTCCTAACAGCGGTGCTACAAAAGCGAGTACACCTAGAAATAAAATACCATGCGTAGGCGTTTTAAATTTCGGGTGGATATAGGCAAACCATTGTGGAATCATTTTATTTTTAGCCATTGCATACAATATTCTACTTCCACCAATAATAAATGCATTCCAACTGGTTATAATTCCGGCGACACCACCGAGTACAAGTAACACACCAAATCCACTATGACCGAACAGATTAACCATTGCATCCGCCGTTGCTAAACTACTCGTGTTCAGTGCTGAAGGTGAAAGTCCTGTGGCTACCCCAAATACAATCAATAAATAAAATATAACAGAAGCAATGATTGATAATATTAAAATGCCACCAATCTTTTTAGAAGGTGCTTTCACCTCTTCAGCAATTTGTGGAATGACATCAAATCCTACAAATAAAAATGGAATCATCATCAATACGGACATGGTTCCGCCAACACCATTCTCGAATGGTTTTAAATTACTAAAGTTGCCATTGAATCCAGCACCAAATACAAGCAACAAGCCCACTGCTACAATAAAGATAGTGAACACAGTCTGCATGATGGCTGCTGGTTTTACGCCGAAATAATTCAGTGATGTTAATACAATACTACCAATTGAACCAATTAATACCCATGTTAAATAGACATCCCAACCAGCGATATTCCACATAAAACCATGATGTTTAAAAGGAATGACGTAATCGATGACTGTGGGCAAAGCAACCGCTTCAAATGTAATTACGGATACATATCCAAAAAGTACGGACCAACCAGAAATGAATGCAATACCAGGAGAAAAAGCCTTTTTAACAAATACAAATCCTCCGCCAGTTTCCGGAATAGCTGATGCAAGCTCTGCGTATGTAAGGCCTATAACAATAACTAATAATCCACCAATTAAAAAAGCGACAATACTTCCGATAAATCCAGCTGCTGATACCCATTCTCCTGACAAGACTACCCATCCCCATCCAAGCATGGCACCAATAGCTAGAAATAAAACATCAACTATATTCATTGATTTATTAAATTGTGATTTCATTGAACATACCCCATAACATTTTCAATAACGTCAATTAAAGTTGAGAAGCGCGCAGCGTAGCGTTGTATTTATTTCACTTTAATAAACGCCGCCCTATCATATGTGATTAACCAATCGCTTTCTCAATCTTTAATTGACTGATTTTATATTTTATTTAAGATTTGGTTTATCCTAATGCATTTTTATTCTTGTATAGAAAGATACTTCGTTTCTAAATAAGGTTCTATGCCTTCTACGCCACCTTCTCTACCATAACCACTTTCTTTCAAACCACCAAATGGTGCATGTGCAGCAGATGGTCCACCATCGTTCCAACCAATCACACCATATTCCAGTTCATTAAAGAGTTTTAATCCAGTTCGATAATCATTCGTGAAGAAATATGAAGCTAAGCCAAATTCTGTGTCATTTGCTATGTTAATCACTTCATCTAAATCACTATATGTCATCACTGGCGCAACTGGTCCAAACGTTTCTTCATGCATTGCTTTCATATCTAAATTTGCATTCGTAATGACTACCGGTTTTAAGAAATTACCGCCCAATGCTTGAATATCTTCAATACTACGTGATAGTTGCCCACCTTTTTCTTGCGCATCTTTGATGTGTGTTAACACTTTTTCTACAGCTTGATTGTCAATGAGTGGTCCAATTTTAACCTCTTCTTTCAAGCCATCACCTACAGATAATGCATGCACTTTTTCTATTAATTTTTCGTTATATGCCTCGGCGATATCTTCGTGAACATAGATTCTGTTTGCACATATACAAGTTTGTCCTGCATTTCTAAACTTCGAAGCAATCGTACCGTCTACTGCCGCTTCAATGTCTGCATCATTATGAACGATAAGCGGTGCTAAGCCACCTAGCTCCATCGTCACATTTTTAACTTGTTGCGCAGATGATTCAATTAATGATTTACCAACAGCAGTCGATCCAGTGAATGTCACTTTACTAATCAAACTATGATTTGTGAAAATGTCCCCTGCGTCTTTACCTGAAGCAATAATGTAGGAGATAGCATCTTTTGGAAAACCCGCTTGATGTGCAAGTTCCACAAGTTTAATCGTTGTCAGTGGCGTTTTAACTGCTGGTTTACAAATGATTGTACATCCTGCCGCCAATGCTGGTGCCATCTTACGCGTAATCATTGCTGCTGGGAAGTTCCACGGTGTAATCGCGCCTACGACACCTACTGGAAATTTATCTATAACAATTTTTTTCGAAGGTGAATTAGCTGGTATCGTACGACCATATACACGTTTTGCTTCTTCGGCATACCATTTGACGTATGAGTTCGCATAAGCTACTTCACCTTTTGCCTCTGCCAGTGGCTTACCTCCTTCTAATGTAATCAGACGTGCAAGTTCGTCTTGATGATCATCAATTAATTGAGCCCATTGCGCTAATTTCGCTGAACGTTCGTGCGCATCGACCTTCTTCCAGTTTTGAAATGCTTGATGTGCTTGTTTAATTTGATGATTAATTTGTTCATGCGTAGCATAATCTAAACGCTCTAAAACTTCATTAGTAGCTGGATTAATTACTTCTAACTTTGTCATGGTAACGACCCCTTTTTAAATATAATTATAAAATCCCTTTCATTTATCCATACCCTTTCCGCTTATAAAATATAAATGCTACTTATTCATTAATTCGTTTGCTTTTCAATGGCCTTTTCAAATACTTCTGTTAATATATTTAGACCTTTGTTTAATTCTTGATCTGTAATAACTAATGGTGGTAAGAAACGAATCACATTGCCTTTAATACCAGCCGATAATAATAATAAGCCTTTTTCGTTTGCAGTTTTAATAATCTTAGCTGTTAACGCTTTGTCAGGTTCACCAGTTTCCGGATCAACGACTTCAAATGCAACCATAGCCCCTAAACGACGAATAGCTTTAACTTGCTCATAATCTTGACTCAATGCTGTTAAATATGCTTCTAGTTGATGACCGAGTTGTTCCGCTTTTCCATTTAAATCTTCATTTTCTATGATTTCAATCACTTTAAGTGCAGCTTCACATGCTAATGGATTTCCCGCATACGTACCGCCCAATTCTCCTGGTGATGCGCTATCAACGATTTCTTTTCTACCAACGACACCACTTAAAGGGAATCCAGCAGCCAATGATTTAGAAACCGTAATTAAATCTGGTTCAACATCAAAGTGTTCTATCGCAAATGTTTTACCTGTTCTAGCAAAGCCACTTTGAATTTCATCTGCTACAAAGACAATGCCATTATCTTCACAAATTTGTTTAACGGCTTTTACAAACTGGATATCAGGTATGATAAAACCGCCTTCTCCTTGAACAGGTTCCATGACGATACATGATACTTCACTCGGATCCACCGTTTCGATAAAGAAATCATGTAACTTATTGATTATATGTTGTGTGTAAAGTTCATCTGATAAGTCTTCAGATTTTTCAGAAATATTAGGGTATGGTGCTTGATAAACTTCCGGAGCGAATGGTCCAAAACCTAATTTATATGGTTTCACCTTACTCGTCATAGACATGGTTAGATTCGTTCTACCATGGAATCCTCTTACAAATGAGACTACGGCTTGTCTCCCCGTATATTTTCTTGCAATTTTAACGGCATTTTCTACAGCTTCTGCACCTGAGTTAAGCAAAATTGATTTTTTGTCAAAATGACCAGGTGTAATTTCCGTTAATTTTTGCGCTAAATTTAAATAGCTTTCATACATAATGACATTAAAACCGGGATGTATAAATTTATCCAATTGTGCTTTCAAGTGTTTCGTAATTTCTGGGTGGGAATGTCCGACATTCAAAGTACCAATGGCACCAGCAAAATCAATGAACACATTACCTTCGACGTCTTTAACGGTTGCACTTTGTGCCTCGTCCGCTACATGTAAATTTCCGTTTCCTACACCACGAGCTACATATTTTTCACGTTGCGTTTTATAATATTCATATTTCTCTGACATAATGAAACCTCCTAGTTTTAAACATTTTCATTGATTGTCTAGAAATTTAAAATATTATTGGTCTTCTGTAAAGTACCAGTTATCGGTTTTTAATGGTACCAGTTTATTCAATAAGTACACTTTTTAAACGTTGAACTGCCTCTGGTATGTGATTTTGTTCTATTTTTGAAAATCCAATAATCAATATTTTCGGGCCATTATTTTTTTGAAGCGCTTTCACTTTAAATCTATTAATAGTATAAAGTTCCAATTTTTGTTCTTTCGCACGTGTTTCAATTTCTTCATATGAATACGGAGAATTCACTTCAATAATAAAATGCAATCCTGCTTGTGTATCTTTGATTTGGATATGTTCGCCGAAAGCCATACTCAAATGTGCTATAAGGTTCTCTCTTTTTTTACCGTATAACTGATGCATTTTCTTTATATACTTTTCATAATGCCCTTCTTTTATCATCAAATTTAACGTTAAAGCGTTTAGCATGGAATAATCTGGAATTGTGTTTTGATTTTGTAGTTCAAATTGTCTAACTAATTTTGTTGGTAAAATCATATAACTCATTCTTATACTAGGCATCAGTGTTTTTGAAAATGTCCCTAAGTAAATAACACTCTCATTTTTTTCAAAACTAAATAAAGACGGGATATTATCTGTTTCATATTTAAATTCACTATCATAATCATCTTCAATAATATAGCTGTGTGTTTTACTAGCCCAATTTAATAAATCTATACGTCTTGAAACGGGCATAATTGTCCCAATTGGAAATTGATGCGATGGCGTCACAATCACTGCATTAGGTTGAATGTCTTTAATGCCCTCTAACGAAATCCCTTTACGATCCAATGCGATTGGCTCCATATGTATACGCGTTTGTTCTAGCAATGTTCTGAAACGAGAATAGCCAGGATCTTCAACTGCAATGGTTATATTTTTAGTCATGAGCTCAATTAATTTGGTTAATAATGCATTGGTGCCTGATCCTATGACAATTTGCTCAGGATGGCAATGGATACCGCGTTGATAGGAAATTAGTTTCGCAATCGATTGTCTAAGTTCCATAGGGCCCTTTACTTCAGGAATAGATGATAGATAGTGATCATAATTTTGAAAAACTTGTTTCATCATTTTAGTCCATGTATCTACTGGAAATTCTGATATATCAGTGCTCATGTGTGAGAATGAATATTCAAATTCTGTTGCTGTATGCTCATGATATGTTTCTAATGACGGTTGCTTATCGTTTTCGATAATCAGTTTATCTATGGGTTCGATATAATAGCCCTTACGTTCTTGAGTGTAAATATAACCTTCTGCTAGCAACTGTTCATACGCTGCTTTCACACTATTTATGCTAATATCTTTATGTTTGGACATCACTCGCTTAGACGGTAATTTTTCATGGCTATTATATTTAAATGCTAAGATATCTTCTTTTAATTGTGTATATAGTTGTCTATAAATGTATAAGTTACTATCACGTTGCATAGCACACCTCAATTGTTTTGTTTATCAAATCATTATTTATATTATTAAAATGTTTTTCAATTATTCTAATAATTATATCATATAAAAAAATCAGTAGTTATACGATGATAACTACTGATTCCAACAAAATTTATATTAAATTAAATGCTTATTTTGACTTTTATAATATTGGTGAGGCTAATTTGGCGATGGATTGTTTAAATTTAATCCAGTTTGAACGTTGATTATAACGTTCTTCTGTTAATTCTTTTGATACTTTTAAATCTTCTAGAAATGCTGCTTTAAGTTGTTTCGTAATTTGTTCGTCATACATAAAGGCATTTACTTCAAAATTCAATTCGAAACTACGGATATCCATATTAGATGAACCGACACTTGCCACTTCATCATCGATAATCATCATCTTAGAATGAATAAATCCATTTTCATAAGTATATACCTTCACACCATCTCTAATTAATTGCGCAACGCTTGTAATGGTCGCCCAGTATACAAAGATATGGTCTGGCTTATTAGGGATAATTAAACGAACATCAACCCCTGATTTAGCGGCGATTCGCAACGCATTAATATAACCTTTATCTGGTATAAAATATGGACTATGCATGTATATGGAGGATTTGGCATTCATAATCATTTTCATATATCCAAATTCAATTTGATGCCAATTATCACTTGGTGCACTCAGTGCGAGTTGCATTGACACATTACCACCTTGGTACGCATTATCTGGAAAATACTTCATATTATATTCTAACTGCTCACGCTTAGCCTGGGAGTTCCAATCATGTATAAAACTTAATTGTAAGGCATCAACGCCGTCACCTCTCACTCTCAGGTGTGTATCTCTCCAATAACCGAACTTATCATTTAGACCCAGATATTCATCGCCAACGTTAAAGCCACCAACATAACCTGTCATCCCATCAATGACGACAATTTTACGATGGTTTCGATTATTCACTCTAAAGTTGATTAATGGTATTTTAGCTTGGAAAAATGCCTCCACTTGTCCGCCATTTTCTCGGAATTTTTTAAATTTCGACTTATGTACAGATTTAGACCCTACTGCATCATAAAGTAACTTCACTTCAAGTCCCTCTTCTGCCTTTTGTTCTAAGATATTAATGATTTCAGTACCTAAACCATCTAAATTCAATACATAATATTCCATATGAATATACGTTTTCGCATTGCGCAGATCTTCTTTCATTTGACTGAATAAATCATGACCATCTGTATAAATATCAATATTATTATCATTACTTAAAAAAGAAGGTTCTTTTGTTAAAAGTGTTGTTGCAATATCACGGTGTTTTCTCACAATAGGATTATCAGAATCACTGATTTTATTTGTCGAATCTTGTAGTTGGGCTTGAACTCGTTTCATCCCATCTTCTATCTGATTGTGCGCAAAGCCACGTTCACGTTTCTTACGAATACCTCTTCCGAAAAATATATAAATGAAAAATCCTAAAACAGGCATAACAAAAAGTAAAAACAACCATGCCCATGTTGCAGTAGCATCTCTTCTATCCCTGTCTAAAAAGACTATAACAAAGGCTAATATCACATTGATAACAAAGAAGAATGCTAACACACCCCGATATATGGGACTTACACCTGGATCAAATATTAATTGCATAACTTCACCTCATCATTCTTTCCCTAATAGCTAAAAATATTTTTAACTATAATGTTTTAGTTCTAAAATCTTATATTACTTATACATATATTAATTTTAGTACAATTGTCTCCAATGTAATCTGATTTATTTCACATTGATTCATACCCATTATATGCCATTATAGGTATATTTACCATTTTAGCTTTAATCTAAATTCTATAAAATCAAGTTAAACACTTCACTTTTGAAGTGATTGTTCGATTGTTCGATTACGTCCTGCTTGTGAACCAAACAAAGTAATGATAACTGCTGTAAATAGTAATATACTTAAAGATGCAATCCAAGTACCCGTCATATCATGTAGAACACCAAATAATAACGGACCCATAGCGGCAAATAAATAACCAATAGACTGTGCCATACCAGATAATTTTGCTGCCGTTTGACTATGTTCTGTACGTAAACTAAAGAACGTATTAACAAGTCCAAAAGCGATTCCCCCAGCAACACCTATCAATATTGTAGAGATAATGGCCAGTTGAGGTACGCATAACATAATGATTACACCCGCAATAAACAACAATCCTGTCACGAAAGTTAATGTAAATTGCGATTTCATCTTAGTTGCAAATATTGGTGTGATAAAAGTAAATGGAATAATTGAAATCTGTAACACAGATAAATATACGCCCGCTTCACTAATAGACATACCACTTTGCGACAAGTATGCTGGCATCCAGTTGATGAGAGAATAAAATATAAGCGATTGTCCGCCCATTAGTATCGTGATTTGCCAAGAAATTGGAGATTTCCACACATTCACACTTTTACGAGGTAACGCTGTAGCCATTTCTTGTTTACCTTTTAATTGAAATGACCAAATAATTATCGTCACTAATGTTACGATATCGATTAAGCTTATTGCTACATTATAATGAAACGACTTTAGCAATGGCGCAGTACCGTATGATGATAAACCACCAAATACATTCATTACAACAGTATAATATCCCGTCATGATACCGATATGTAATGGGAACTTCGCCTTAATGACTGCGGGTGCTAGAACATTACCAAATCCAATACCTATACCAATCAGAACTGTCCCAATATATAACCAGGAAATTTCTGTCATTGATCTTACAATAATACCTATAAAAATTAAACATAAGGCTAGAAAAATCGTTTTTTCTAAACCAAATTGATTACTTGTTCGTGCTGCAAATAATGAAATGACTGCAAAAGCTAATAATGGTACTACCGTAATAACACTAACAGCACTATTCGACATTGCTAAATCCGCTTTAATATCAGGCAATGCGACCCCAATAGAAGTAATAGGTGCTCTTAAATTCGCACCGACAAGTAATATTCCTATAAATAACAACCAATTGAATGGTTTTATTTTTCTATAATTTTCCATAATCTATCATTTACCACCTTATCAGGTCTATTTTGAAAATAACACATTATATGGTACGATATGTACGTTATAATGTAAATAGGAGAGATATATTTGTATAATATTCAAAGCATCGTAGCAAAAAATATTGCCGATTATCGAAAAAAGCATCAACTAAGTTTAGATAAAGTAGCGAATGCAACAGGCGTCAGCAAAAATATGTTAAGTCAAATTGAAAAGGGACAATCTAATCCAACGATTACCACATTATGGAAAATAGCAAATGGCCTTCATATTTCATTGTCGCAATTAACTTCTACATCCAATGATACAATCGATTTTATTGACGAAAGTGATATCATCCCTCTCATTGATAAGGAAGTTTCAATATATCCATACTTTCCTTATGATGAGAACAAGAAATTCGAAATGTTTAAAATGGAAATCCAACCTGGTGGCAAAATGCATTCCGACCCTCACCACCCTGGTTCCGAAGAGTATATTATTGTTAATGACGGTGTATTAGAAATCGAAGTCGATGGTAAACAATATACAATCAATCATCATCAAGCTTTTCGATTTAATAGTGATTTGCCTCATAGTTACTTTAATCCAGGAACATCAATCGTAGCACTAACTTCTACAATGTATTATCAATAACCAACGTAACACCCTCTGAATCATTTATGACAACCCTATACATCATTTTTATGTTTCACATTTTAATTGTGTGGAATATAAATAGTAAAAGCAATTTAGGGAGGTAATATGATGACTTTTGAATTTAAACATGATTTAGGTACAAGTGAATTACCAGAAGATATAACTTCAGCAGTAGCATTAGAATTTTCATTCGTTGATGCATTAGTTGCTTTAGATATAGATGTTAAAGGTATTGCCGATGACGGTGATAGTACAAATTTAACATCACCACTTAGAGAAGCAGTAGGCGATTATGTCTCAGTTGGTACACGTTTAGACCCAGATTTTGAATCTATTAGATCATCAGCACCACAACTCATTATTGGTGATTCTGATCGCCACAAAGAGATTTATGAAGAGTTAAGTGAAATTGCGCCTACCATTCTTTTCAAAAGCTTCGATGCTGGTTATCAAGAAACATTAGAAGTATTCCAACGTATTGGTACTGCCGTTTCTAAATCTAAAGATGCTAAAGAGCGTCTAGATAGACATCAAGCTTTAGTTAATGATTTTAACAATCAAATTTCTATAGATGAAAATAAAGAAACATTAGCTGCAGTCGTATCAGAACAAGGTGTGACGGCGCATTCAAATAGCACGTATGTAGGTGAATTTTTAACTAAATTAGGCTTTGCAACAGCACTTAATGATAAAGTTGCAGACACATTACCTGCTTATAGAGAATCAGATTATTTAGAAATGTCTTATGAACAACTTGCAAATGTTAACCCTGAAAGATTAATCGTGATGGTAGAAGACGATAACGATAAAGATTTAAATAAATTACAAAATAGTAATCAATGGGATGACTTAGAAGCAGTTAAAAGTCAGCGTGTACATTTTGTAAGCAGAGATGACTGGGCTAAATTACGCGGTCTTATCGCTTCAGAAGATATTGTTGAAACTCTAGCTAACCTTAATGAAGCATAAGCAATGAGGTCATAACAATGTAAGCTAACAAAAAAACGACCATTTCTATTAAAATAGAAGTGGTCGTTTTTCTGCTTTTCTTTAATATGATTAAAATTTCAAGGCCGCTAATCCAATATTTTTCCTGTACTCAGTGACTCGTATATTTATCTTAATATCTCTTATTCTCTCTTTTTGAATCATCTTATAAGCATTTTTCAATATAAAAGGCAGATTCTTCAATGGATTTATACTCTGTATTAATAACCGTTGCATTTAATTTTTCAAAAACTTCTTCTGCATGAATTAGCTCTTCTCTGATTCTATCCATACTATTATAGTTTGACGGACCCGATAACCCTAAAATTTTAACGCGCTCATTACGAATATTTAAAATATAGTCAGGACTCGCAGTTAAACCAAATACTTTCAAATGCTTATGTTTAAACACCTCATCTGGAATATCAACCTCTAGTACCAATGGAATATTCGCAATCTTATAGCCCTTATTTGCTAAGTACATGCTTAATGGCGTTTTAGATGTTCTTGAAACACCTACAATCAATGCATCCGCTTCTCCAATATCTGTAAAATGTTTACCATCATCATATTTCACAGCATACTCCATTGCTTCGATTCTCTTGAAGTAATTTTCATCTAGTTTACGTAATGCCCCACTTTCTAGTATGGGGTTACATTGTGTTTGTTGTTGAATAATGCCTATCAAATCAGACATATAATCGATATACGGAATTTGCAATTTTTTCGCAAGGTGTTGACCTGCAATATTGAAATCTGGATTCACTAATGTCGTAACAACAACGGCATTCAACTCTTTAGCTCTGTTTAAAATATGCATCAGTTCTTCTTCATTTTTAATGAATGGATATTTTTTTATCTCTATTTGTGAAATGTCAGGAAATTGCGTTAACGTCGCATGAATCATTCGTTGCGCTGTCTCTCCTATAGAATCCGATATGACAAATAATCTCAGCTGTGGTGCTTGTTGGTCATCAAACATGTAATCGGCCACCTTCTACTTCACTTTGCGCAGTTGAAAGCAATGCACCCGGCACTCTAAATGGCGAACAAGAAACATAATCTATGTCTAATTGATTAAAATATTGAATGGATTTATGATCTCCACCTAGTTCACCACACACACCAATTGTTATGTCTGGATTCGCTGATTTTGCTTGTTGTGAAGCAATTTTTATCAGTTCACCTATACCTTCTACATCTAACGTCTGGAACGGGTCATGCTCTAAAATGCCTAATTCAGAATAAGTACCAATAAACGTACCAGCATCGTCTCTTGAAAAACCGAATGTTAGCTGTGTTAAATCATTTGTTCCAAAACTAAAGAAATCACATTCTTTTGCTAACTCACTAGCAATCAAGCAAGCACGTGGTGTCTCGATCATTGTTCCAATCATATAATGAATATGTTCTTTTGCTTCTTGTTGTAATGTTTCAATTCGTGAAATAATTTGCGCTTTCAGCGTTGTAAATTCAGCAACGGTGGAAACTAAAGGAATCATAATTTCTGGTTGGCATGATACACCTTGCGCTTTCAGCTCCAATGCACTTTCTATAATCGCTTCTGCTTGCATGATATAAAGTTCAGGATACGTAATGGCTAACCTACATCCTCTATGTCCAAGCATTGGATTCACTTCATTTAAACTTTCAATATACTGGTCTAATTCCTTAATCGTTACATTCAATTGCTCTGCAACTGTTGCTTTTTCGTTATTTGAATTGGGTAAAAATTCGTGTAACGGTGGGTCTAACAAACGAATAATCGTTGGTCGTTCACCAGAAAGTTTTAGTATTTCTTCAAAATCATTCTTTTGGTACTGCTTAATTGTGTTTAAAGCAGCAATACGTTTATCCTGTGTATCAAACAAAATAAATCTGCGCATTTCTATGAGTCGCTCTGGCGCGAAAAACATGTGCTCTGTTCGAACAAGCCCAATCCCTTTAGCACCAAACTGATAACCTGCTTGAATATCTTGTGCTGTTTCTGCATTCATGCGTACATCTAATCTTGCATTTTCTTCTGACCATTGCATAAATTTCTCAAAAGCATGACTACGCTCTGCTTGGATTGTCTCAACTTCACCAAAATAAATATCCCCTTTGGCGCCATCTACTGAAATGATATCACCTTCATATAGTGAACCACCTTTATAATGTACAACCTTATCTGTAATATTAATTTCTAAGTCTGAACAACCTGTGACACAACACTTGCCCATACCTCGCGCTACGACTGCAGCGTGTGATGTCATACCACCATGCGTTGTAACAATTGCCTCACTTGCAACCATCCCTTCAATATCTTCTGGTGATGTCTCAGGACGCATTAAAATCACTTTATTCCCTTGTTCTGCTTGTTGTTTAGCCATTTCTGCAGAAAAAACAATTGCGCCACTAGCTGCACCAGGACTGGCAGGTAAGCCGACCTTAGTTATAACTGACGTCTGTTTTAATGATTGTTCATCAAAATTTGGATGTAATAATTGATCAATAGATTTCACTTCAACATTCATGACCGCTTTTTCTTTGCTTATCACATCTTCCTCAACTAAATCAACAGCGATATGAATCGCAGCATTGGCAGTACGTTTACCACTTCGTGTCTGTAATATATATAAGTTTTCATTTTCTATTGTAAATTCAATATCTTGCATATCTTTATAATGCGTTTCAAGTTGTGTTGAAACTTTTACAAATTGCTCATGCACATGTGGCATTTGTTCTTTCAATGTTTCAATATCTTTAGGTGTACGAATACCTGCTACAACATCTTCACCTTGAGCATTCAGTAGATACTCTCCAAATAACTTTGCTTCTCCCGTTATAGGATTACGCGTAAATGCTACACCTGTACCACTTTTTTCACCACTATTACCAAATACCATTTCCTGTATATTGACTGCAGTACCAATATCATGTGGTATTTCATTTAACTGACGATATACACGCGCGCGATCATTATCCCAAGATTTAAATACTGCTTCAATTGCCTCTGTTAATTGGTCAATCGGTTCTTGTGGGAATGGTTTATATGCTTCATCTAAGTAAACTGCTTTAAAATGTTCACAAATTTCTTTTAACCCTTCGGCTGGAATTTCTGCATCGCTTTCATAATGATGTTGTGTCTTGTATTGATCAAAATATGTATCAAAAGATGACATTGGAATACCATAAACAACCTGACCAAACATTTGCAACAATCTTCTATAGCAATCATATGCAAAGCGCGAATCATTTGTTTTATTTGCTAATTTTTTTACATTTTCATCGTTCAAACCTAGATTTAATATCGTATCCATCATACCTGGCATAGAAATTTTTGCACCACTTCTTACAGAAACTAGGAGTAAAGCACCATCATCAGAAAATGATTTCTGTATACGTTTAGATAACGCATCCAATTCTACATCTAACTGTTTCAGTAATAAATCAGGTAGTTTTGAATGGTTATTTAAATATTCTATACATGCTTCCGTTGTAATGGTGAATCCGTCTGGCACTGGTAAACCTAAGCGTTTCATTTCAGCTAGATTTGCACCTTTTCCTCCTAATAAATCTTTCATACTTTTTTGGCCTTCATCAAATGCATAAATATATTTTGTCATACTTAATCACCTCTATAAGTTATTATGTTATACTGATTGTTATAGAGTATGTCACATTAAAAAGAAAAAGACAACCATTATATTTAACATCAATAAAATATATTTAATTTTTGTCTATTATTTAAACAAATACTCATTGATAAACTGTACGTTAAATGACTAAAAAAAGCCTCAATAACAATGAAAGCATTGTTGCTGAGGCCATATTGTTTCACCAGTTTATTGTCCTTTTAAGTGAAAATATCTCCTGACATACTTAAATAATGATATGGGTTGGGTGGTAGTAATCAAAATAGACGCATTTATAAAGGCTACCCTATAAATGATAGCTCACGTTACAATGTTTTCTATTTCAAATCATATGTTCTTTAAACTGGTCCTTAAAAATGAGGAATTAAAAGTAGGTGAAATAGATAAAATTTAGAGTCTATGCATTGGGTTTTATAAATGTATGCATTTCACTTAAAAGTGACTGAATACCATAGTATAAAGCGTATTCAAGTAGGTACTGTAATATATAATCATTTGAAAGTGGTGAAAGAGGAATACTTGTTATTAAATTACAACAAGTTTAAGGGTTCACTTCACGTTAATTTTGACGTGATTAGACTGTTTGTTTTGTAGTGTAATTATTTTTTACGCTAAAACTTAGTTACAAAATAAGTCATGTCTCATCATATCATACCCATCATATTCACTCCCCATCTTTTTAAATACATCAAAGCAAGATTGATGTGAGTCATTACTAAATAACTCAAAAAATGGCGCCATTTCTATAACAAGTAAATTCAGATTGGAAACAAAACGTTTTGTATCTATAAAGATTTTTATTCTAAATTTAATAGAATTATTTAGTAATAACTTAATTTTATTATATTGTCGCTCGTGTAATTTGTAAAGCGCTTTTTTGTATTTACTAAAATAACATTTTTCTCGCCTTATCATATTTGTAAAATGAAAACCTCAAAAAATACTGTAATCTTTTTAATTGATTATAGCTATTTTATAAAATATTTTGTACTTAATGTCTATACTATTTAACACCACAAAGCAATTTGTAATTTGATTGCATCAGAATATTTTTTGGGGTTCAAACCTGTTTGTAGTTTACATTTTTCTAAACGATATAGCAGTGTGTTGCGATGAATATAAAGATACTTAGCCGTTTGTGCAATATTCAAGTCATTTTCAAATAAACTTTTTAATGTTTCAATACTTTGATTGTCTAACTCACCTAGTATTCTTTTTTTATATCTCTCCCTTATTTCTTCATTTATCTGATAAAGTAATGTTTTTTCTTCCACATCTTCAAATGAAGCGAAAGATACATTTTCTTCGTTTAACATAAACACAAGTTCACATTCTTCGTAAGCATTTTTAAAATCATTTAAACTTGTAAACACTAAACTAGAAGCAATACGTACATCTAAATTTAAGGATGTAAATACTTGATGAATGCGATATATTTTTTGATTCAGTTCATCTTGTAGCTCATCTGTTGCTAAAATAACAATATGATTATAATTAGTAAAAGCGACTGCGAAAGTCGCCTTATCCATTATTTTAGCTAATCTTTGTACAATACTACTTCGTGAAAAAATTTGTTTCTCCAAATTAATAATGATGCATTTTCTATAAGTTAGAAACGCTACATTTAATTGTTTTGTTAAATATTGGATAAAGGATTGTGAGGGTTCACTTTTCAATAATTCCTCGATTAGTAATTCCTGACTACGTAACTGTCCTTCTAATTCATATGTAAAATAATTTTGATAAAGTAACAACTCTGTGGACATTTTCACCAAATCAGCCACATGCACTAATGCTGATGGATCACCTGTAATACCAATCACACCTACTACGTTATCTTGAAATATAATTGGTAAATTAATACCCGGCTGTGTACCTTGTAAATAACTCGTTTCTTCTTCAGACAAAATCACTATATCCCCACTCGCTAATACTTTGCGCGCACCTTCATGAACTTGACCAATTCTACGCTTATCAAACGAAGCAATGATTTCTCCATTAAAATTCATTATATTAATATTACTATTCGTTCTTTTTACTGTTTCCTCAACGATTAATGCAGCTAATTCATCTGTTAATACATTCATCATTTTATCCCCTATCATTTTCATACAAATTAATAACATCATTTTTGTATATTTTAACCCTATTTTCAATAAAATTAAATCGATATAATAGAATAATACAACGATGAAATCGTTTACAAGGAGGATGGCGTATGACAATTGTTTTAGCACCGGATTCATTTAAAGGTAGTATGTCAGCTACTGAGGTTGCTCGCTATATGAGTAAGGGTATTTCTGATATATTCCCTGAAGCCGATATACATACCTTACCCGTTGGGGATGGAGGTGAAGGCACCATGGAAGCTTTGGTAAATGCCACGAACGGTACATTCACCACACTCAATGTGACAGGACCACTTGGCGATACTGTCTCTGCACAATATGGTGTACTCCATGACAAGGAAACCTGTGTCATAGAAATGGCTGAAGCGTCTGGATTAAAGCATGTGCCAGACAATGCACTTAATGTGATGCAAGCCACTACATATGGTACTGGAGAATTAATTCTTGATGCATTGGATAGCGGTTATACGCAATTCATCCTTGCAATCGGCGGGTCTGCAACGAATGATGCAGGTGCTGGTATGTTACAGGCACTTGGTGCCAAACTTTTAGATCAGCATCATCATGAAGTTGATCTTGGTGGTGGTAATCTACATAAGATACAGCATATTGACTTAAGTCATTTTGATGCACGTATCAACCAATGCAACTTTACGATTGCCACTGACGTACAGAATCCATTAATTGGTACAAACGGTGCTTCCTACGTTTTTGGTAAACAAAAAGGTGCAACAGAATCAGATTTAAAACAATTAGAACACAACCTGACACATTGGGCCGATTTAGTAGCCCATAAGAAAAGCATTCGTCTGCATGACTTACCTGGCGCTGGTGCTGCTGGCGGTTTAGGTGGTGCTTTCAAAGCTTTTTTCCCTAGTCATTTTGAAGATGGCATTCAAGTCGTCATAGACTATATCAAACTGGATCAATATTTAGAAAATGCTGATCTAGTTATTACAGGTGAAGGTAAGATCGATTTCCAAACATTATACGGTAAGACACCCATGGGTATTGCCAAATATGCAAACAGATACAATGTCCCCGTTGTTTTTATAGGCGGATCGATTGATGTCGATATCGATCAATTTAAAGATATGGGGGTAATTGGTGCTTTTAGTTTAACCGATGGACCGATGTCGCTGGAGGAAACAATAAACCAATCAGAAAAATTAGTTAAAAAAACAACCCAAAACATTGTTAGTCTCTTTTTTCATGAGTCAGCAATTTTATCTAAATTTTCTGAATAATGTTAAACTACACTTACTAGTCATGTGTTATATCATAATTTGAAGTATAAGGAGGAGATCATTTTGAAAACAAGCATATTATATGGTAAATCCAATGTCGAAATCGATTTACCTGATCACAGTGTATTGATTGAACCTACTGATATCGATGCACTCGATGACGATACAAATGCAATTCGTAATGCTTTAGCAGATCCTATAGGCACTAAACCATTAAATGAAATGGTAAGTGCAAACCAAACCGTCGCCATTGTCATTAGCGATATTACTAGACCAACGCCTAATCATATCCTTGTGCCATTGATCCTAGAAACTTTATCACACGTACCGCCTGAGAATTTCGTCATCATAAATGGTACAGGCACGCATCGTGATCAAACACAAGAAGAATTGATACAAATGTTAGGTAAAGATGTCGTCGATCAAATTAAAATTGTTCATAATCATTGTAACGACAAGGATACTTTAAGTAAGGTAGGCCATAGTAAATATGGATGTGATGTCTATTTAAATAAAGACTATGTTGAAGCCGATTTTAAAATCGTCACTGGATTTATCGAACCGCATTTCTTTGCTGGATTCTCTGGTGGCCCAAAAGGCATAATGCCTGGTATTGCAGGTATTGAAACAATCATGACTTTTCACAACGCTAAAATGATTGGCGATATACGCTCTACATGGGGCAATATGACGGATAATCCCGTCCAGGATATGACTAGAGAAATCAACGCTATGTGTAAACCTGACTTTATGCTCAATGTCACTTTAAATAAAGAAAAAGAAATTACCGCAGTCTTTGCTGGAGAATTATATGAAGCACACGATAAAGGATGCGCCTATGCTAAGGCTCATGCCATGTTTAAATGTGATAATCGTTTTGACGTAGTGATTGCTTCAAATTCTGGTTATCCGCTAGACCAGAACTTATATCAAACCGTTAAAGGCATGAGTGCTGCGCACAAAGTAGTTAAAGAAGGTGGCAGTATCATCATGTTATCAGAATGTAGCGATGGTTATCCCAATCACGGTAACTACGCTAAAATACTGAAAATGGCAGACTCCCCGCAAGGCCTTGTGGACATGATTAGCGATCCGAATTTTGCAATGCTCGATCAATGGCAAGTTCAAAAACAAGCAGTCATTCAAACATTTGCTGATGTATATTTATACTCTAAACTGACTGATAAACAAACAACAGATGCTATGCTTCATCCTGCACATGAGATTAATAACACATTAAAAGAACTGGAAACAAAATATGGAACTGACATGACCATAGGCGTCATGCCGTTAGGACCACTGACAATTCCATATGTTGAATCATAATTGAGGAGGAATACTATGTTAACTGAAATGATTACAAAAGAACAAAAATTAGAAACGATTCTTAAAGATATGAACAGTGTTATTGTTGCTTTTTCTGGTGGTGTAGATAGTAGTCTTGTGCTAAAAAAAGCAATCGATGTTTTAGGACATGATCATGTCAAAGCCGTTATTGTTAAATCTGAATTAACTAGAAATGAAGAATTTGATCAAGCCATTGCTTTAGCTCATCAACTCAATGCCCAAGTAATTGAAACTGAGATAGAAGCTTTAAAAGATCCACATATCGTTGAAAATACCCCTGATAGTTGGTATTACAGCAAACGTCTATTATATTCTAAGCTCGAAGCATTACGCGCACAGCTCAACTTTAACTATGTAGCTGATGGGATGATTATGGATGACATCAATGACTTTAGACCAGGATTAAAAGCAAGAACAGAATTTAATGTTAGAAGCATTCTCCAAGAGGCTGAATTGTTTAAATCTGATGTGAGAGCTATGAGCAAATCCAACCATCTACCTGTTTGGAACAAACCTGCATTATGCAGTTTCGCTTCTCGTATTCCTTACGGCGAACCATTAAGCATTTCAAAAATAAATAAAATCAATGAAGCTGAAAAATTTATTTTAGCTTTGGGCTTAAACCATGTTAGGGTCCGCTACCATCAAAATATTGCTAGAATTGAAGTCAACGACGCTGATATACCTAGTGTAATCCATAACAAAGACCAGATAACCGTCTACCTTAAAGAACTTGGATTCGACTACGTTACGATTGATCTTGAGGGCTACCGTACAGGCAGTATGAATGAAGTGATTGATACGCATCATACACATTAACAAAGTAAAGGTGGCAGTCAAATGGTAGAAAAATACGACGCAATAGAACAATTACTGAAAGCTGTACATGCAAATGAATTATCTGTCGACGATGCAAAAGACCAATTAAATCACTACGACGAGCTAGGCTTTGCAAAAATCGATCTTCATAGAACACAACGCCAAGGCTTTCCTGAAGTCATTTTTGGTGAAGGAAAGACAAAAGAACAATTGCATGATATCGTGCATACACTTATTAAACATGACTCTATTGTTCTGATTACGAGAATTGACCAAGAAAAAGCTGACCATATTACTGCCAAATATGATCAGCTTGAATACCATGAAACGGCACGCATTGTCTCAACACCAATCAAACATATAGCTAAGACAAATCATTATGCCTCCATCATTTGTGCAGGTACTTCAGATTTACCAGTTGCCGAAGAAGCTGCTATCACCGCTGAAGTCATGGGGATTCAAGTTCAACGTTTTTATGATGTAGGTGTTTCAGGTATTCATCGATTATTTGCACATATTGAATCTATTCGACAAAGTAAAGTTTCAGTAGTTGTTGCTGGAATGGAAGGCGCCCTTTCAAGCGTTGTTGCTGGATTAGTTGATCATCCGGTTTACGCTGTACCCACGAGTATCGGTTATGGAGCCAATCTACAAGGTGTAACAACTTTATTATCTATGGTTAATTCATGTGCACCAGGTACAAGTGTGCTTAATATTGATAATGGTTTTGGTGGTGGTTACAATGCTGCTATGATTATTAATATGATTGAGAGTCATTAAAATTGGAGTGGTAAATTATGACAAATGGTCTTTATTTAGATTGTCATGCGGGTATCGCGGGTGACATGTTATTATCCTCTTTGGTAGATTTAGGTGCAGATGTAGATTATGTGCATCAACACTTATTATCACTACCTTTAGATCAATTTAGTTTAAACTTTGCTAAAAAAAATAAACAAGGCATACAAGCGATGGGTCTAACAATTGACTTTGAAGAAGCACATCATCATAGAAAAGCGTCAGACATTTTCAACATGATTAACGAGAGCACTTTACCCAACAGAGTCAAAGAACGTAGCATGCTGATATTTGATGTTATTGCACAAGCTGAAGCAAAAATTCATGGCATGAAAATAGAAGATGTCCATTTTCATGAAGTTGGTGCGATGGATTCCATTATAGATATTATAGGTAGTTGTCTTGCATTAGAAGATTTGGGTATTGATGAAATAAAATCGTCACCCGTACCTACTGGAAATGGCAAGATTAAAATTGCACATGGTATATATCCCATTCCAGCGCCAGCAACCGCTGAAATACTTAAGGATATCCCACTTGCAACATTTGATGTTCAAAGTGAACTGACAACACCCACTGGTGCGGCATTTATTAAGGCTTTAGCAACACATATCGGTCCTTTGTCTGCTGTATCAATGTCAAATATTGGTTACGGTTGTGGTACAAAAGACTTTGAGTTTCCAAATGTTATACGTGCTATACAATATACAGCGACAGAAACGACCCCAAATCAAGTACAAGTATTAGAATGTCAAATTGATGATATGACGCCAGAAACACTTGGTTACTTTATAGAGCAAGTGATAAATGAAGGCGCATTAGACGCATTTTACACACCTATTACGATGAAGAAAAGTCGGCCTGCGACTCAATTAACAGTAATAAGTAGCGTCACACAAGCAAAGGAATTCGAAGATTTTATTCTTAAACACACTACATCTCTCGGTGTGCGCAGTTACGCTGTTAATCGCAAAATTTTGCATCGTCAATTCCAAACCATCCATACAACATATGGCGCCATTTTGGTCAAACTAGCAATGAAAGATAATAAAATTATAAAAGCAAAACCTGAATTTGAAGATGTTAAAAATGCAGCACTTCACTCTGGACAGTCTTTCACTAATGTATATAATGACATTCAAAATGAAGTCAGAAAACACATTCAAATAGATTAAAATGAAAAAGTGAGAATCTTCATCTAATCAACTAACTAGATGAAGGTTCTCACTCTTTTTTATAGCAGTAATGACTGCTCATCATTTGAAGAAAATCATCTTTACACGCTTCATGCGTTCTACTTTTGCGATGGTCCTACTTTGATGTTTGCACTATCCAATGCTTGTTCTAATACTTCAATAACTTGGATACTATGTTCTAACTTTTGGGCGGCTAAATCATTATTTTTCTGTTTAATGATTTGGGCAATTTTTAAAAAATCTTTCTCTACCTTGAGGACCTCCAAATCTTTCTTGACCTCTACTAAAACCGAATTCAAATCCTTCACGTTTTCTCTTTGTATTATGAAAATGTCTGCTAAACATATAAATCACCTTTCTTTATTTCGATATATCGAAATATGTCAACGATATATCGTTATTCTTTAAAATTTATTTATATATAACGTAAAATAAAGAACGACACAAACCCAAATTTTACCTTCGGATTTGTGTCGCTCTTATCTTTATTAATTATACTGCTAATTATCTAATATATTTTAATGACTGTAATCTTGCATCATTGCAACGATATTAACCATTTTGTTTTGCGAAAGCTTGGCCAATTGCATTTAATTTATGTGGCGCGTCATGAACACCCATCTTAACTTCAATGAAGTGCATTGTGTCTGGTTGCGCTTCTATTTGAAGTAGTACTTTTTGAAATGCTTCACTCGTATTCACATCATGTACTTGAACTTCATCTTTTCCACCAAATACGGTAGGTAATAATTTATAATCCCACATCTTAATATCGTTATACATAGCATTTTCACCATGGATTTTACGTTCTACTGTGTAACCATCATTATTAATCACAAAAATAATAGGTTTAATCTTCTCTCTAATCATTGTTGATATTTCCTGAACCGTAAGCTGTAGTGAGCCATCTCCAATCAACAATAAGTTTCTACGACTTGTATCTGCCATTTGTGTGCCTAAAGTAGCTGGTAATGTGTAACCAATAGAACCCCAAAGTGGTTGTCCAATAAATTTATTGTTATGTTTCAATGCTAAATCATACGCACCAAAGAATGATGTACCTTGTTCAGCTAATATAACATCTTCTTCTCTAATAAAATCTTGCATCATTTTGAAATACGTTTCTTGTGTTAACGGCTCATCAGTCAAATCGTAATCATGTGCTTTCGGTTGTTTAAATTTTGGGAATTCCGCATTATTCACATAGTTAATGGCATTCAAGCCGTCCAATAAATCTACCAATGATACTTCTGTATCTTTCGTTTCATTCATTTTAAAATGATGATGATTAATCATAACTACATCGTCAATATCAAATTGATATGAATAGCCAGCTGTAGCAGAGTCAGTTAATTTTGCACCTATATTTAAGATAGCATCACTTTGATCAACGTAATTTCTAATATCTTCTTCGGCTAACGATGCATCATAAATCCCCATGTAGTAAGGAGATGTTTCATTAAATGCGCCTTTACCTAATGAAAGTTGTACAACCGGAATTTGAGATTGCTTTACAAACTGTTCAAGCTTCTCATGTAATTTAAAACTATTAATTTCATGTCCGGTAATAATAACTGGTTTGTCTGCACTTTGTAATTTATCTTTAACCATTGTCATGTACTTCGTTACATCAGTCTGTGGTCGTTGTTCAATTTCAAATGGCGTTGCTACATCAATTTCACTATTTGCCACATCAATGGGTAAATGAATATGCACAGGTCTTTTTTCATAAAGTGCTGCATTGATTACTCTTGGAATTTCACTTTGTGCATTTTCTGGTGTAATATACGCTTGCGCTGTAGTAATGGATGCATACATATTTCTATAGTCATCAAAATTCCCTTCTCCTAGAGAGTGATGTACATATTTCCCAGCGCTTTCAACTGCTCTTGTAGGTGCACCAGTTATTTGAATCACAGGCACACGCTCAGCGTATGAACCAGCTATACCATTAACGGCACTTAATTCTCCAACACCAAATGTCGTAACCATTGCGGCTATACCTTTCATGCGAGCATAACCATCTGCTGCATAACTCGCATTCAACTCATTCGTATTACCAATCCATTCCATGTCGTCTCGGCTAATAATGTCATCTAAAAATGTTAAATTAAAGTCTCCTGGAACACCAAACACTTTATCTACACCAACATCACTGATACAGTCCATTAAATATTGTCCAACTCTTTTTTTCATTTTCATTTCCCCTTTCAAACCATCTCAATTACACTACAAATTTAACTCATTTATTATAAAAGGTCAATAATGTTGACTTATATATTGATAGCGACTTATTGTTTTAAAAAAGAAAACGATACAGCTCGTTACGCTATATCGTTAGTTAGACACTCATATTTATTTGTTAAAATCATCTTTTAGATATTTCACTTCCTGAAAACCAGTACGGTATGAAGCCAATTCTTCCATAATTGCATACCAATCATTACCTACTTTTTTCTGTATATCTTGAAACATATCATTTTGTTTTTTATTTAACTCTCTAACTAATTTCGTACCTTTATCAGTAGAATATAACGCTTTGACACGCTTATCCGTAGCTGTTTGCTTTTCAATGATGTAAGCTTCATCTTTTAATTTTTTTAATGTGGCATGACTACCTTGTTTAGATATTTCTAAACTTTTCAATAAATCTTTAATTGTAATACCAGGTACTTTCTCAATAAAAAATAAAAAACGATGATGTTGTCTATTCAACCCATATTTTTCGATTATTTCATCTGCAGTGTTAATAAATGTTTTATAGGCAAAATAAAACAACAAATTCTCATAATCATTGTTATTACTATTACTTTCCATTACACACAATCCTCTGTTTCTTATTTTAATACAATTTTACTAGCTGAAATCCATTTGAGCATTATCCATACATATATTACTCACTATTTTCTTTATTATAACAGTTCTAATGCCACGGATTATCTAATTTTCATATATTAACTGTCGAGATGTCTAATTAATAATAAATGATTACTTATTTTTCTAAAATGCTTACACACTTAAAAGTGATTTCTTATTGCTAAATCGTCATCAGTACCCATTCATTTTTCAATCATTATGGTCTCTCTAAATGAATCATATCGTCAGCATGATCCGTAAAAATACCATCTACGCCCCAATTAGCTAATTGATTCGCACGTAGTGATTTGTTAACTGTCCACACATTTAATGTATAACCTGCATTTTTTATCATTTTCACACGCGCTTGAGAAAGTTTGGCATCTTCAATATTCACAATATTTGATCCACAAAAATCTAATAAAGTTCTCCAATCTCCTTGGAACGCTGCAGATTTAAAAATTAATGCTCTTGGATATTCTGGCAATAACGCTTCGGCTAATTTAACTAAATAGACATTAAAACTTGAAATCAATACTTCTATATTCGAATCTAGTTCTTTTAATTGTTCAGCGACTTGTGTAACCATGCTTTCAGATAAGGCCGTACCATTCGAACCACTTACGCCCTTTAATTCAATATTTAGATTTATTTGCGTTTCATTCGCCATCTTGATGACATCTTTAAAAGTCGGCAATCTTTCAGCTTCAAATGCTTTGCCAAACCAACTGCCAGTCGAAGCATTTTTTATGTCCATATAATCTAATTGAGTTACTTCACCTGTCATATCCGTTGTTCGATCAAGAAAATCATCGTGTATGATAACTAGCTGTTCATCTTTCGTAATTGCAACATCTAATTCAATCCATTTTAAACCAGGTATGTCAGCAGCCTTTTTATATGAAGCCAGTGTATTTTCTGGCGCTTTACTCGGTAAACCTCTGTGACCATAGATTGTAAACATCGAACCATCCTCTTCCGTTATCGTTTTCCATAATTATGATAGGAACATAGCCATATTTCAAATAATTTATGTAAGATTCATGAAACTATTATTTATAATATGCCTTATTTAAAAATTAAAAACACCCTCAAATATGTACTAAATTCCTAAAATTAGGTTTTCATACCAATTTTCAGGTGCACATCATTGAGCGTGTTTTACTTTTATCATTACTAAAAACTATTTAAAGTATTGTCACTATTTTCGTTAAATACTAACTTATTTTCTAATTAAAGCTAAGATACCAGCAACTAAAATTAAAATTCCTGACAATATGCCAAAAAAGCTAATAAACACGATATTTAAAATGCCACCAACTAATAGCAACACTCCTATAAGTACTCTTTTTTTATTTATTATACAACTAAGCACTAGAGTTATAATACATGTTAAAATAACTGCTATGCCTAATCCTGTAATACTACCACTTTCAGTAGCTCCAAATTCTGCGCCAATACCATCAAGCATAATAGCAAATAATCCACCTAAAATACCAAATATACTTCCTAAAATTCCTAAAATCATTTCTGCTACCCTGTTTGTTTGTCTAACCGTTTGATTTTGATTCATATTTATTTACCTCTTTCATTTTTAGTTTATGCTGCGTCATCTTCTGATGTATCTTCATCCGTTGTATCTTCTTCTTCGATTTTCTTCATTTCTTCTTCGTATTCTTTATCTATAGCTTCCATTTCCTCTTCATACTCTTTTTCATCTTGTTCCATTTCTTCTTCTAAAGCTTTATCTTCTTCATCCATTTTCTTATCATATAATGCGTCAACACGTGCTTCTAATTGATCATATTCGATTTCTAACACATCATCGTCTACATGATTCATTTTTTCACCATCAGTTAATGCGTTATATTCATCCACTAGTGCGTTATACATTTCTGCTGAATATCCTGTTTCTTCACTTTCAGTATCTTCTGAGTCTTCATCTGTTATTTTTGGTTCTTCGCTGTCTTCTGATTCAACATTAGTGTCTGTTTCCGCTTCATCATTCGACTCATTACTATTAGCTACAGATGCTTCCTTGATATCTGTTTTTTTAATTTCCCATTTAGCTTTTACATTATTGAATTTTGGCGTAGCATCCATCTCTAAAGTATAATTATCACTATCCGGCACATCATAAGTTATGTATCCAGAACCAGTGTTCCCTTTATTTAATTGATGAGAAAAGCCTGCATTCGTATCGTCATTACCAAACCATTCTTGATAATTTTCATTATTTACCTTCATGCTAAAGTCAGATGAATCCATAAGCACCTGATCTTCATTATTATTTTTAAATTTCAAATACACTTTAATAACTTTTCCGTTTTCTGGTGCACTATATTCGTCATAATCATTAACATATTCAATTTTAGTTAATTTCACTTGCACACCATCTGCATCAACAGCCTGTCCAATTTTAAACTTTTTCATTTTGCTAGTTGCTTTTGATTTATCTGAATCTTTATCCGCGCTTTTTGCTTCATCATTTTCAGTACCACAACCAGCTAATACAAACATAACCATTATTACAAAAAATAATAATCTTTTCATATTATCCCAATCCCCCAATTTTATTCTTATTATTTATTTAATGTGTTTTACTCCATTTTAAAATTAATTATACACATGCTCTATAATCTTATAACATTTTTAATTAAAATCAATAGTTTTTAAAAGAAAATTTTTACCTTTTAAAATATTTTTGAATTGCGTATATAAAATGACTTAAAATAACAAAATAACCGTACAAATAAATTTTGTACGGTTATTTTGTGTAATTATTTTTGGAATTTTTAATACTAAACGAAAAAGTATGTATCTCATTCCTTTTCATCTTGATTGTGAAGCCACACCAACAAATACGCCTCACTATTCGTAATAATGAGGGAAGCGATGTATAAATGAATGCTTATTTTTATCACGCGTATTATAACACCACAGCAAGTAAGAAAGAAAAATGGAAGTTAACTCAAATATAGTTAATTATTTAAATGATTATGCCTCTATTTTTGTATCTTTGAAAAATATTCAATCAAACTTTTTTTAGTTTTATTTATTATTGGAACCTTGTTACTTTTATTTTTATAACACAATCCTATCGTTCTTTTCGCATCATGATTTTTTATTGGAATTTGTTTCAAATTAGGTAAGCGCACATCCCTCAAATGTGGCAATATAGATACGCCCAGTCCAGAACTGATAAATGTCGCTATTGTAATGACTTCGTCACCTTCAAAACTAATTTCCGGTGTAAATTGATATGCTTTTAATATTTCATCTACTTGTTGTCGTAATAATAAATTAGGCTTTAATAATATGAATTTTTCATTCACCAATGCTTCAATAGCAATTTCACTACAATGGCTTAACCTATGCTGTTCATGTAATGTCACATATAATTTTTCTACAATGAGCGGTTCAAAATGCGTATTCTGACTTGTTTCAGAAATAGTAGTAATAATCATATCCACTTCCCCGTCATCTAACATTGTAATTAAGCGTTTCGCATCATGTTGTATCAATTTCAATTGGATATTTGGATATGCTAAATTAAATGACTTTAAAAATTCTGATATATAGGTCACGCCCACTGAATGTAAAAAACCTATGACTAATTTCCCATTATATACATTAGTAGCATCAAGCACATTACTTTTATAGATATCCATTTCATTGATGATATTATTCGTCGTTTTTAAAAATGCGATACCGTACTTATTCAGTTTAATCGTTCTTCCAACCCTGTTAAAAAGTGGGATGCCTAGTTCCGCTTCTAAGTTCTTTATCGCCCTACTCAACGTTGATTGACTTACGTTTAACATTTTTGCACACTCTGACATATTTTCAGTTTGTGCTAATTGCTTAAAGTATTCAAAGTGATGCCACTCCATCTCAACAACCCCTTATGCATATTGTGCATTCATTAAATGAAAATAATGCATTTTTTATATTATTAATTACATGCTAACATAAATACATCAGATCATAAGCGGGGTTTTAACATTGGACGATTTAAAAAACAACTATGTCAAAAAAGGATCACAGGCTTATATAAAAATCATTGTTGCCCTGTTCATTTCAGGATTCACTATATTTTCAATTCTTTATAGTGTGCAGCCACTTATTCCACATTTTACAAATGCTTTTAATGTAAGCGAAACCGTTGCTAGTTTAGCGCTGTCTGCAGCAACAATCACCTTAGCGATTGCAATGCTGTTCTTCGGTGCACTATCAGAAGTTTTAGGTCGCAAACCGATTATGATATTTTCTGTTATATCTGTGTCACTTTTAGCATTGGTGCAACCTTTTATTTTAGATTTTAATACTTTTCTAATCGTGCGCTTGATACAAGGTATCTGTTTAGCAGGGCTCCCTTCCATAGCAATGGCTTATATTGGCGAAGAAATTTCTTCACATAATTTACCTGAAGCTATGGGAATTTATATTAGCGGTAATGCTTTTGGTGGTGCTTTTGGGAGGATATTCACTGGTTTTATTTCTAGTATTTATGGTTATCAAACAGGTCTAATTTCAATAGGTATCATTAGTGTGATTGCTGCAATTCTTTTTACATTTCTATTACCTGCATCTAACCATTTCGAAAAACAACGCTTTTCTGTCAAAGCATTATTAGTGAGTTACAGTAAACATTTGAAGAATATTAGATTATTAAAACCATTTATGATAGGTTTTTTGCTTTTAGGTTGTAACATTGCAGCCTTTAACTATATCGGTTTTGTATTAGCGGATGAACCCTATCATTTACATGATAGTGTGATTAGCTTTGTTTATTTATTATTTTTAATCGGTATGATTTCATCTATACTTAATGCAAAATTAAGAGCACAACTTGGGACTTTAAATGCTTTGAAATTTAGTATATTGCTGCTCATTTTCGGTATTTGGATCACACTTCTACCGCCATTACCCTTTAAAATACTAGGTTTAGCATTTAGTGTTTATGCGTTTTTCAGTGGTCATGCAATTGCAAGTGCAGTTGTTACAAGTCGTGCCGAAGATCATAAAGCACAGGCATCTAGTTTATATTTACTTTTCTATTACATGGGGTCATCTGTCGGTGGTACTTTAGCAGGGATTTTTTATGGCGCTATTCAATGGCCTGGTGTTGTATTGATGATTACAGCATTTATGATCATTGCCTTTATCATCGCGCTTACTATAAAACAAAAATAAGAGAATAGAACAGAAATCAAATTTTCTAGTAGAGATTTGTTAGTTACATCCCTGCAATGTTGGCTGGGATAAAGGGTTACCCTAATCTAAAGGTCATATATAAGAACGACGCGTTTCTCTAAAAATAGAAAATAGTCTCTTTAAATAAGTGAGACTTTATATTTTCAATTCTGTCACCTACTACCTAATTGCAAACAGAGTCCGAGACAACTATCTATGCCTCAGACCCTCATTACTATAATAAAAAGCTAACTCAGAATCCTTATGATTTCAGAGCTAGCTTTTATTTTTGATATTTTATTTGACTTGTTCCGTTTGTGCTTCAAATTCATCAAGTAATTTCCGAGCATCATCTGTCGTATTCGTACTCATCAATTGATGTCTTAATTCACTTGCACCTCGGATGCCTCGCACATATATTTTAAAGAACCTACGTAATGGCTTAAACTGACGTGGTTCATTTTCAGTATATTGATCGAACAAATCAAGATGTAATCTCAATAGTCCAAGTAACTCTTCACTCGTATGTTCTCTTGGCTCTTTTTCAAAGGCATATGGATTATGAAAAATCCCACGGCCAATCATTACGCCATCAATGCCATATTTTTCTGCAAGTTCAAGTCCTGTCTTTCTATCTGGAATATCTCCGTTAATTGTTAACAACGTGTCTGGTGCAATTTCATCACGAAGCTTTTTAATTTCACCAATCAATTCCCAGTGCGCATCTACCTTACTCATTTCTCTACGTGTACGTAGATGAATCGACAAATTTGCAATATCCTGTTCAAATACATGTCTCAACCAGTCTCGCCATTCATCAATTTCAGAATAACCAAGACGCGTTTTCACACTTACTGGTATACCGCCTGCTTTAGCTGCTTGAATAATTTCTGCAGCTATTTCAGGACGTTGAATTAAACCCGAACCTTTTCCTTTTGTCGCAACATTTGGCACAGGGCAACCCATATTCAAATCGATACCTTTAAATCCCATCTCTGCCATACCGATACTCATTTCTCTAAAATGATCTGGTTTATCTCCCCAAATGTGAGCAACAATAGGCTGTTCATCTTCGGTAAATGTTAAACGCCCACGCACGCTATGGACACCTTCAGGATGGCAATAACTTTCTGTATTCGTAAACTCAGTAAAAAATACATCTGGTCTGCCCGCTTCACTAACCACATGACGGAAGACCACATCAGTAACGTCTTCCATCGGCGCTAATACAAAAAATGGACGCGGTAATTCACGCCAAAAATTTTCTTTCATATATAATTAAACCTTCTTATCTATTATTATCTCGAATTTTTATCCATGACGATATTACCACAAAATGTCAACTTACACAAAAAGATGATAACCAATAAAAAGACTACACACATATATCTTCAGAAGCCTTTTATAGATATAAATCATTCTTGCTTTGATATTATGACATGCTATACAAAAACACTTTGCACAAAAGTTAATCTGTTACTCTATAGCTATAAAAACTACTTAATAAGCCGATACACAGTATAACTGCTGCAAATATTAATGCTGCATTATAATTACCTGACTCGCCAATTAATACACCTGAAAAAGCAGGTGCAATCATTTGTCCTAAACTATATATGACAGTTAATGAAGCGACTAAATTAATTTTACTAGCACTTTCAAACATCAGCGTTTGTGCTTTAGACATGAATAATGTCGTCAAGCCAAGGAATGTTGCTCCAAAAAATAGCGAACTAATCACCAAACTCATCATACTTCCTGAAAATACTGGCAATACCACAGCAATAATTTGTAGGATAAACGCCAAATATATTGCTTTCGCATGCCCTAGCTTGTTAGCCATCATCGACCACAAAATCGTTGACGGAATTGCACCTAAACCTACAAACATCCAACTTAAAGCTGCATAATCGGCTAATTCGGGTATAGATTTAACGATGGCTACAAAGAAAGTACCCGTTATAATATATCCTGCACCTTCACAAAAATATGCTATTGAAAATCCCCAAATAAATTTTTTCTTCAACTTAACCGCTACATTATTTGTGTTATTTGATGAATTGGAATCTTCATTTTCAGTGATTGGATTTTCACGCATTCCAAATAATACAAAACTTCCCATAATTAATGAAAAAAGACTAAGTACAATCCAAGTCATCTTCCACGTGTCAGCACTAGTATAGATGAAAATAAATATACTACTTGTAAAAATTCCTAAACCTACACCACTGTACAATAAACCTGAAATACCATCTTTCTTAGCTACTCTTAACGCCTCAAGGGCTACATTTGATGCTAAGACAAAAACAGTACCACTTGTTATCCCAGAAATGAGGCGTAATATGGTCCAAACTGTAAAATCATCCAATAACCCCATCATTAAGGTTGAAATGATATTTATAAATAAATAAATTTTCAAATCTGTAACTTTGTTCACTATAACTAACCACATAGGTATGATAGCACCTATTAAATAACCTAAATAGTTGATTGTTGCCAATAAACCAGCACTTTGATTATCCATATGACCTGTTTGTTGCATAAATGGCATTATAGGTGTATATGCAAAACGTCCAATTGCCATCACTATAAATAAACAAACCATCCCTAATATGAGTTGTCGGTATGCGTGTTGCACTTTCACCACCACTTTCTAACTATAATGATTCCATTATACGCCTAAGCTTTCACTTTACATATATTAAATTCCAAAAATATATGAATCACTTCTACCCCCTTTTAATTTTCGAATTGTAAGTATACAATAGATGCTATTAATATTTAGAATTTTCTTTATATTCAGATTATTTTAGGGGTGATTGATTTGGAACAACAAAACAACTTATGGAAAGATTGGAGATTACATAGCATCGTTTTGGTCATAGTCATTATTTCCGAAGTCATCGGTGCACATAAAATACCTTTGGGCATGACATCAATCCTCTTATTACCCGTAGTGTATGCTGTACTATTAGGTTTAGCTGTTTATTTCACGCCATTGATTAAACACAAACAAGCTAAAAATTCTGAACCTATGGTGTTCATTTCTGTAGCTTTACTTATAGCAAAATTTGGTGTAGAAGCCGGACCTGCTTTACCCAAAATTATTGCTGCTGGTCCAGCTTTGATACTTCAAGAAATTGGTAATTTAGGAACCATTGTATTTTCTTTACCTTTAGCGATTTTACTTGGACTTCGTCGTGAATCTATCGGTATGACCCACTCTATAGGGAGAGAATCTAATTTAGCTTTAATCACTGAAAAATTCGGCATTGCCTCTCCTGAATGGCGAGGCGTTATGTCCATGTACATATTTGGTACTATTTTCGGCGCTATCTTTTTCAGTATATTTTCTGGCATCATCATTTCAATTCTACCTTTAAGTCCCATTGCTTATGCTATGGCAACAGGTGTGGGAAGTGGTGTAATGACTGCTGCCGCACTTGGTCCTCTGTTAGAAATGTATCCAGATCAGACAAGCACAATCACAGCTTTTTCTGGTGTAAGTAATTTACTCACGTCCGTGACTGGTTTATATGTCGGCATGTTGATTGCACTACCTTTAACTAGAAAATATTATAGTTTAATCATGAACATCAAAAATAAATTTACTAAGGAACAGGAGTGATTAGGATGTCATCAAAAGTGATGAATTGGATACTTACTTTATGTGTTGTCGGTATTATTTCTTTATTAAGTAACTGGATAGGCTATAGCATTATGCCATTAAACGCTTTACCAGGAATTCTTTCACTCATGGCCATCGCATTACTAGGATTAATTCTCCATGACATCGTGCCTTTTAATATCCCTAGTATTGCCTACATAGGCATTACTGGCTTGTTATTAACTATTCCAGGTGTGCCAGGTGCAGCACATATAGTTGAATGGACTGAAAAAGTAGACTTATTATCACTCGCAACACCTGTCGTTGCTTATGCAGGTGTTTCAATTGGTAACTCTTGGGCAGATTTCGCAAAGTTAGGGTGGAAAACAGTTGTTGTGGGTATTGTCATTTTAATAAGTACATATATTGGTTCTGCCTTAGTTGCGGAAATCGTATTAAGAATACAAGGGATTGTATAAAATTTTCGTAGATATAGTTTGGCAATGATGAATAGATAGTTCAAAATAGCCTGAGACATAAATAGATGTCTCAGGCTATTTTCCAATTAGATTGATATGAATACTTAAATAACTAACACTAATACCATAAAATTGATATTTTAATTTTCCTATAAATCATCAACTGACTATTCAACAAAGATGCCTAAGACAATGTCTTATGTCCCTGGTGCCAAAGCTTTTAAACTATCAATAGATAAATCAATATAATCAAATTCAAAACAAATAATACGATGGCTGGTATTGCTTTTTTAATAGGGTCTTTCCCAAGGAATACAAGTGAACCTGCACCTGCCAACATAGTTAAAGCTAATAAAATACTCGCAAATATAGCCAATGGTATATAAAAAATACCAACAAGCATTGCTATACCACCTATAAGTTCAAACAGCCCTGTAATTTTATTAAAAATTGGTGGATAACCTAATTTTGCAAATTCCTGTTTCATAGCACCAGATAATATTTTCAAGCCTGTCATTATAAAAAAGATACCTAAAATAATTTCCAATATGATAATAATAATCCCCATAACAAACACCTCATTTCATTTTATTTACGAGATACCAATCCAGAAATAATATAAGGTGTGACACTTTGAATATATGTCTCAGCTGGAACATCACTAAATCCATGACACCACTTTTCAGAAGCTCTATAAATACTTGCGCTTAACATACTCGCTGAAAGCTGACGAATACTATCATCTTCAAGTAAAATTGAAATTTTATCATTGATATTTAATGTTATATCTTTTGGTAACTTAATTTCATATTTACCATGACTATTCACTCTACCAGTAATTCGTTTACCATTTGGAAGATTGATAATCACTTTTGTATTTGGCTCTCCTTGACCTGTGATTATTGTATCTGTATCTGTCAATTCATCTACAATCGGTGCATTAGGCTCAGTCTTATCGATTACTATCACGCTTGTTTTATTAGATATATTACCTGCTTTATCTGTAATATTGATAATAAGAATTTCATTACCTAATAACTTAATTTCACTTAGTATGCCTATAGAAAAATCACCTTGTTCATCTGCTTTTCCAGTAATAATTTGTTTATTAGGGAATTGAATTGTCACGCTTGCATGAGGCTCTGTTTTACCTATAATTTGAATATCGTTACTTGTGACATTATCAACTTTTGGTGCTTCTGGCACCGTTTCATCAGCGACATCTTTCGTTGTTTTTGGTGATTCGTTGCCTGTTTTATCTGTTGCCTTGGCGCTAACTTCTCCTCCGTTGTTTAGTGAACCTGACGGAATATCGACGATATAGTCGCCTTGTTCATCAGCAATTACTGTTACTTTTTGACCATCTAGGAACGTCACTTCTACTGTTGAATTTGGTTCAGACTCTCCAGTTATTTGAGTGTCGTTACTTGTGAAATCTTTCATTGTTGGTGCCATCGGCGCTGTTTCATCCACTATATTTCTTATTGTTTTTGGTGATTCGTTACCGGCTTTGTCTGTTGCTTTGGCACTAACTTCCCCACCATTGTTTAGTGAACCTGCTGGAATATCGACGATATAGTGGCCTTGGTCATCTGCAGTCGTTGTCACTTTTTGGCCGTCCGGGAACGTAATTTCAACTGTTGAATTTGGTTCAGATTCTCCTGTAATTTGGGTATCATTACTTGTGAAATCTTTCATTGTTGGCGCTAATCGCGACGTCACATCTTCAACTATGACAGAATTCGAAACATTACTATTAATGCCATTTTTTTCTGCTATTGCTGTTAAAATAGTTCCTGCTTTTAATGGTTTTTAAATTAATAATACTTGTAGTTTGTCCATTATTTAATATCGTCTGACCAACAATAACATTATTTTCATCTTTAATAATGATTGTTGAGCCCTCAACACCATTAATTTCAATTTCCTTACTTTGATCATTCACAGGATTTATGCTAGGTTTAAGTATTTCTTTTATATCTATAACTTTGAAAGTGTTAACTTCATCATTAGTATAATTTGGAGATTCGATAGCTATTGTATAGGTCCCTGGTTTTAATTTCGGAACTTGCATACTGAATGTACCATCCTCATTTAAAGTATCTATACTTATTAATGTGCCGTTTTCATCTAGTATTTTCACTTTTTGTTGAGGCGCTTAAAAATCTAAATTTACTTTACCAATTACTGTAGTATCTTCTGTAGTTATATCATCGGCTATAGGTTTTCCTACTAATGGAGAAGTCCCATAACGTAATACTTCGTCACCATCATTTTTACCGTCACCATCCGTATCTTGATTAAAGGGATCCGTGTGTGATTTATGAAATTCAAAGTTATCTGTCAAACCGTCTTTATCTAAATCTTGAATATAATAAATAGATGATCCGAATGTATTTTTAATCATCCCACCATTCTTATCTGTCAGATACCCATAGAATGCAAAGTCTTCTTTTACTTTTGTAGTATTGCTAATTAAATTACCATTTTCGTCATATTCAGCATTTCTTGTTAATATATTATTTGGACTTTGATTATATTTGATAACCAATCTAATGCCCACTGTTTCCGGTAATGCATTATTAAATACAATTAAATCATTTAAATTACTACTTGTAATTGACCCTCTACCATCTTTATCTATTGCCAAATCAGCGACTTTATTTTTAGGGTAATAGGTTTTATCGAAACCACTTACTCCATAAAAGTCATAACTATGTAATTCAATTGAACCAATATATGGAACAAGTTTCGGATCAATTTGGTAGTGATATCTCCATTGTTTATTTAATCCTGAATCTATTAGAGGGCCACCATAATTAAAAGTTCCATTTTTTAATATTTGTTGGTCTACCGTAATACCACCAATTTCACCAATATCGGAATCAAATTGGATAGCACCACTACTTGCTTTAAATGCACTATTCGCAGTATCAGAGTTTGATGAGACAATACTATTAATTAAAGTTTCAGATGGCGTTAGGAAATAACCGCTAGTTTCAGAAGTTTTAATCTTTTTGTTTTCTTGTGAATCTTTTACATATATTAAGTAATTTAACTTATCACTATGGTCTTCCATTTTTTCTAATATGTTCCGTACGGTATCGTCCAATTCTATTTTTCCGTTTTCAGCTGTGTACTGACTCAATATTTCCGCTCCACCAAAAAGGCCATCACTAGCTCTAATAAAGTTAACTTGCCAAATATTTGTTGCCTTACACTCTTTATTTGCCAGTCTTACTAATTCCACTGATGAACTACGACCGGATGGGTTTACAGTTATTTTCTTAACATGGTTTGCAATAATGGGATCTAATTGTAAATTAATCTTATAAACATCTCCTGAATTTGCTCCTGTTAAATAACTATGTATTTGGAAAGGTATTGTTTTACTGTCTAACACTTCCTTCGTAGTTAATGGTTCTGGCTGAAAAATTAACGTTTGAAATGTATAGTTGTCAGAATAATCCAATGCTTCCAATGAACTATCTTCTATCATTTCTCTTACACTTTTTGTTACTACAGGGTGATACAAATCATGTTTAGCAAGTAGCTTTCTTAATTTTATAATATCTTTATCAGTTAATTTTTTATAAGCTCTTGATGTTCCAATTATATTTTTATTAGGAGTTTCACTTTTATTTACTGTTTTTATATTTTCAAAATCAGTCGTTGCTCGTTTCACAGTTACTTTGGTTTTAATGTGATTATTGGTTTGAGATTGGTTATTTAGATTCTCTTTCGTTCTTGTTTGAATGGCATCTTCCTGAATCGCATCATTCTCCATTTTTTTATCGTTTATAGTTCCATTAAAATGACCAACATCTTCCGTTTTTATCTCTGTAAATTTTCGATTATTATTTTCATTTGGCTTAAGTTTTTCATCTTGTTGTTTATCTTGTTTTTCATCCTTTAAAACTGCTTCATCGAATTTTTTGTCTTCTACATTATTTCTAATAATATTATTTTCACTAATTTGTATTTTTGATATTTCACTATTTTTTTCAACGTGATTATTATCTTTATTTACCACAGAGATATCGTTCTCATTATTATCCTTATTTTCATTAATAAGGTATTATTGAAATTGTAAAAAATCAAAACTTATTAGGTAAACGTTATTTACTATCTGGATATACCTATTCTATGGAAGCATTAGCGCAAATTTTATCAGAAGTTGCAAATTCAAATATATCCTATGACCCAGTGACACTTGAAAAATTTGGAAAAATGTATGATGAACCTAAAGGATTCGGTCCTTTACTTGCCTCCATGTATAAAGCCGGAGAAATGGGATTACTTGATCAAAGTAGCAACGATTTTGAAAAACTTACTGGAGAAAAACCAGATACATTTGAAACTTATTTGCATAAGCATTATAAAAATTAAATTCAGCTACAATCTCCCCCTACATACTTTAATACTATATAGGGGGATTTTTCTATATTGACTATTAGACCATGTGTTCATTTATAAATCTTTACTTCAGACCACAAAAAATCCCCTTGATGCCACAGCGCACCAAGGGGTATATTTTTGACTATTTATGATTTAATTCTAATTCAGCATTACTTGCTTGACGTATTTGTTTCAATAAAGCATAGTCCTCAATTAATGATTGACCATAAGATGGAATGATTTCTTTTAGTTTAGGCTCCCATTGTTTAAGTTGTTCTGGGAAGTTTTTCTCAATAACTTCTAAAGCAACTGACACTGATGTAGACGCACCAGGAGATTCACCTAATAAAGCAATCACAGAGTGATCTTTTGAATTAACTACTTCTGTACCAAATTGGATAAAGCCTCTGCCGTGTTCCTTAGTATCTTTTATAACCTGAACACGTTTACCTGCTTGCATAATATCCCAATCCTCATCTTTAGCATCTGGAACAAAGCGACGTAATTCTTTCATACGGTCTTCTTTTTTAGCTAACACTTCTTGGATTGAATATTTAATTAATGGGAAGTTCTTCGCTGCAGCTGATAACATCGTTATAACATTACTTGGATTGATAGATTTGAATAAATCTAAGTTTGAACCATTTTTCAGGAATTTTGGTCCAATTGCTGCGAATGGTCCAAATAGTAATGAATTTTCATCTTGAATATAACGTCTATCTAAGTGAGGTACAGTCATTGGTGGTGTACCTTCAGGTTCTTTACCATAAGCTTTAACTTCGTGCTTAGCTACAACTTCAGGATTATTACATACTAAGAATTCTCCCGTGATTGGGAAACCGCCTAAATGTTTACTTTCTGGTATACCTGTTTTTTGTAATAATGGAATCGCTGCACCGCCAGCTCCAATAAATAAGTAGTCTGTAATATGATGTTCTACTTTTTTCGTTTTAAGGTCTTTAATTTTAACTTCCCATTTACCATCTTTACGACGACTAAAATCTTGTACTTCATGACGATAGAAAAGTTCTGCATTGTCATGTTCACTTAAATTTTTAGCCATTTTTCTAGTCAATTCACCGAAGTTAACATCCGTACCTTCATCAATTTTACTAGCCGCTACGGTTTCATTTGGATCGCGACCTTCCATCATTAGTGGCATCCACACTTTTAATTTTTCATGATCTTCTGTATATTCGATACCTTTAAACATTGATAAAGGAGATAATGCTTCAAAACGTCTTTTTAAAAAGTTTACGTTTTTATCACCTTGAACAAAGCTAATATGAGGTAATGGTCTAATAAAGGCTTGCGGATTTTGAATTTGTTTACTTTTCACTAAATGAGACCAAAATTGTTTTGAAATCTCGAATTGTTCATTAATTTCTTTCGCTTTTTCAACATCAATTGAACCATCTTTTTGCTCTACCGTGTAATTTAATTCACATAGTGCAGCATGTCCAGTACCTGCATTATGGCGTTCATTAGAACTTTCAATTGCAGGTTTGTCGAGTCTTTCAAAAAGTTTAATATTCCAATCTGGTGCAAGTTCTTTTAATAATGTCCCAAATGTCGTACTTAAAACACCAGCACCAATTAAAATAACGTCTTTAGAATTCTTTTCACTCATCATTTTTCCACCTTTCGTATTTACTTTTCAATAAGTCATTTATAATAATTAATAGCGATGTATATTCATATAGTAACTATTTTACGTATAATTTATCTATACCCTATACTACCTATTATTATCATAAAACTATTTTCCTTGATAAGAATCTTCCATATTAATGATAAAACAACCATCTATAAATGTAAAATCTATATTGCAATACTATAAATCATAACATTTATATTTATTCAAGATTAAATAGCGTTATTATCCTTCAATAATAATATTGTCAATTAAGCGCGCTTTACTAAATTTGACAGCGAGTGAAATAAAAATGCTGTCTTTGATTTGTGTTTGCTCGACAAGTTCTGGATAACTATATATTGCAACTGTTTCTATCGTTCCACTTGTATGTTCTGTTAAGTAGTCCCGTGTCGCTTTGATAATTTTTTCGCTATTACGCTCTCCATTTTTATAAAGCGATTGTGCTAGACATAAACTTTTATACAGGTGAACCGCTTCTATACGTTCATTTTTAGTAAGATAGATATTACGCGAGCTTTTCGCTAATCCATCATCCTCTCTAACAATATCTACACCTTTGATTTCAATTGGATGATTGAAGTCCTCTACCATTTTTTCTACTATTGCCAACTGCTGTGCATCTTTTTTACCAAAATATGCTTTATGCGGACGTACAATATTAAATAATTTATTAACAACCGTTACCACACCATCAAAATGTCCTGGACGTTCAGCACCTTCCAAAACGGATGCAAGTCGGCCTGCTTTTAATTCAATTGTCGGTAATTCTGGATACATTTCTTTAACAGTTGGATGAAAGATATAATCCACGCCTACAGATTCAGCTTTTGCAGTATCACCTACAATATCACGTGGGTAAGAATCTAAATCTTCGTTCGGACCAAACTGTAATGGATTGACAAATATACTAATAATCGTCACATCATTTTCATTCAATGATAATGACATCATCTTTAAATGCCCGTCATGCAATGCCCCCATGGTAGGAATAAACCCAACTGAACGACGCTGATTATGAAGGTTTGCTATAATACTTCTCATTTCTTCTATTGTTGTAATTAACTGTGTCATTCTGTAACCTCATTCATAATTTGCTTTTTATAGGTATGGGCCTCACCAGGAAATTGTTCCGCTTTCACCTCATTGTTATATTGCTTTAATGCATCAATGCCCACTGAGAAATCACCAAATTGTTTAACAAATTTCGCTCTATGTTCTACAGCATAATTTAATAAATCATGATAAACCAATACTTGTCCGTCTGTTTCTTTTCCTGCCCCAATACCGATAACAGGAATATCTAGTTTATCTGAAATTTCTGCAGCTAAATCGCTTGGGACTGCTTCAAGAACTAACATCACAGCGCCCGCTTGTTGCACAGCATAGGCATCTTCAATAAGTTGTCGTGCAGCTTCTTTATTACCAGCTTGCATTTTATATCCCATAATACCAACACTTTGTGGTGTTAATCCCAAATGTGACACAACTGGAATACCCATATTGCTACAATTTTTTATATATTGAGTTAAATGTGCACCTTCTGCTTTGATTGCATTGGCATCTGTTTCTTTATATAGTTTTACCGCTATTTCTAAATCATATTGATCATTGACACCTACTGCCCCGAAAGGTACATCCACGATCAAATATGTATTAGGTGCACCTCTTCTAACTGCTTTTGTATGATGGATCATATCTGCTACAGTAACCTGAACTGTACTATCATAACCTAATACCGTCATTCCTAATGAATCACCAACTAAAATGATGTCTATATCAGCCGCTTCGACTTGCTTCGCACTTGGATAATCATATGCTGTCACCATTGAAATTTTTTCTTTATTCACTTTTAAATCTTGTAACTGATTTAAAGTTTTCATTTAAAATCAACTCCACATTTTGATATATTTACATTGTTATCCATATATTAACCAATCTTTTTAGAAAAGGAAATAAAATAATATGAACAATGTCGCAATTATAGGTCCTGGTGCAGTAGGAAGTACCATTGCATTTGATTTAAGAGACGCCTCATTAAATGTAAAATTACTTGGTCGCCGCAATGAAACGCTTCACTATTATTCAAATAATGCTCTTGACACTAAGTATCAACTAGACGTGTGCGCACTTAATGAATACCATGAAACCGTAGACTTCTTATTTATCACTGTCAAAATTCCCCAACTGGATACCGTTTTAACATCGTATCAACATTTATTACATAAAAATACGATAATTATCCTCGCACAAAATGGACACGGCCAATTACACAAATTTGATCATCCTTATGTATATCAAGCTGTCGTATATATTAGTGGCCAAAAAACAGGGAATACCATCACACATTATCGTGATCACAAATTAATATTAGACCAAAATGCACATACGCAAGCATTGCATCAATGTATATCCAATTCTTCTCTTAATATTGAACTTACCACTGATATCGATAACGCTATTTGGTACAAGTTACTCGTAAACTTAGCAATTAATAGTGTTACAGCCTTAACTCGTTCTACTGCATCAGTATTAGAAGTACCAGGGATAAAAAAACTCTGTGAACAATTACTCTTAGAAGGCATTAACATCGCCAAAGCTGAACACGTACACTTTGAACCAAACATTGTAAATACAATACTTAATATTTATGATGGCTACCCTGCTGAAATGGGCACAAGCATGTACTATGATATAGTTGATGGCAGATCCTTAGAAATTGATGGTATTCAAGGCTATCTATTCTATAAAGCAAGAAAACATCATTTAAATACACCTATTTTAGACACGATATACCACCTACTCCTTGCGCAACAAAAATAAATAATAGCACTTTTAATATTCAACTTTAATTAACATGAGCGAGACGGAACAAACCATTTGAAATGATTGTCCCGTCTCGCTTTTGTTTCTTTAATAGGTACTCAGTCCTTAATACAAAGAACTCTGTAATGTATATAAGCAAAATGACATGATATTAGATAAATATGACCTTTGTTATGTCTTTTTTCTAAATTGTTCATATTGTGTTCATAAATTAACTTTATATTGTAATTATTAACAAATTGGAGGTACACATTTATGAAAAAATTAATGTACAGTTCTGCTTTTTATACTTTATTAGGTTTACTCAGTGGGCTATTTTACCGCGAAATGTCAAAAGCAGAAAACTTTAGCGGATACTCACAATTGAACATCACACATACGCATTTATTAGTATTAGGCACCATCATGTTCTTAATATTTATGATTATCGAATTTCAATTAAAGTTAACCTCAAACAGACAATTATTTAACTATTTCTTTTATATTTTCCATTTAGGTGTATTAATTACGGTTACGATGCAATTTATAAATGGCATCGCGGCTATGAAAGATTTTAATGTAAGTCCTGCTATCGCTGGCATTGCTGGGTTGGGTCATATTATGATTACGCTTGCTTTTATATTATTCTTTGTTTTATTAAATAAAAGAATCAATGCGTATACTGGTAAAAACGTATAATAATATATAATAAACCCTGCTTTCGCTATGATGTGAAAGCAGGGTTTTTAATGAGCAAAAATAAGTAACAATCCTAAAAATGCGATAAATAAATATAGCCATTTATCAAAATGATAATCTAATGTGTGGCGTTTGCAATATTTACCAATTAACACTGAAATAAGTAAAAACGGACATGCTAAGAAAAATAAAGGGTAATGTAGCACTTGTCCAAATATCACCTGTACCCTGTCCGATAACAACTAAAATGGCTGTTATTAAAAAATGAACTTGTATGGTGCTGCTTAATGTTTTTACAGATAAGCCAGTTAAAGTACTATATATCACTACTGGCACACCATGTGAATTATAAAGACTGCCTAGCACACCAGAAATGATACCTGTTAGACCAGCCCATGCCTTTGATTTTAATATCATTTTGGCTTTATTTTTGAAATAAACCTTTCTCAAAAATGCATAAGTTCCATATGAAAATAAAAATAAACCAAGTAACCATTGAACCACACTTGTATTTACAAAATTTAAAATCCATATACCTAATGGAACCCCTAAAAAACTACCTATTAATAGTGCAGCTAATAACCTATATTCAATATTTTTAAAATCTAAAAAAATATTGAAACTCGCTACTAAAATGCCTGCTAAACCGATAACCGAAACTGAAGTATGTATATCTAAACCAATAAGTGTTAGCAACGGCATACTAACTAACGCTTCTCCAAATCCAAAGTATGTTCTTACTAAACCGCCTAAAAATATTGCAAATAGAATTAATACGCTAATTATATCCATATAAATCTCCCAATCATTAGCAAATACCAAGTATTAAAAACATTTTTAAATATGATTCTATTTCAATATAAAATAGAACATTGTTTATTAGAACATTCACTGATTCATTAAATATATGCTTAACAGGGAGTGAGGCAGAAATCAAATTGTTTAATTGAGATGTCGTAGCCCTATCTATGCAATCAAGGCAAGGATGACTGGGAGGGAAAAGTTTTCCTGAGCTGAAGCTCATGCATAAGTTTCCTAGAATTTTATGCAAAATACATAAGCTCTGGCTTATGCATATGAACTACTCATTTTCATAAATAGAAAAAGGAGTGCTTTAAAGCAGTGAGACTTTTCATTTTCAATTCAGAGTTATCTACTACCTAAATCAAAAAGCGTCTAAGACATCTATTTTTGTCCCAGACGCTTAATTGGTTGTCACTTTATCATTTTAATCTTTTTCATATAGGTTGCCATTTTCCAAATGTATTCTAAAGGACCTAACTTAAAATATTTTAACCAATAGGTGCTAATCAATAATTGAAAAACATAAACACATACACATATCCATAGAGTGTCCACGTGCGTCCAGTGCTTCCCACTGAATATTGAAATCGCTAAATAAATTAACAATGTTTGTCCAATATAGTTTGTTAATGCCATGCTTCCATAATACTTTAATGGAGATAAAACTTTTCTAGCCCAAGAAATATTTAATAATAAAATAAGACACGATGCATAAAATATACTCATAAACGGTGAGAAAATCGTAATCAAGTGATGATAGTGATCTACATTTTCAGCATAATGATTAATACTTACTTCCGATTTTTGTCGTAATAACTTAAAGTTCGGTACTACATACGCCTTCTCTAATAAGTACCAACCAATCGTTGAAATAATACCTGAAATCAAAGCAACGACTGACCATATTTTATATCTATTAAATTTAAAAATCATCCCAAATTGCGCACTAGCTAACCCTAAAATAAAATAAGGTAATGGTGTCAAAATTTTAGCATCAAGATATAAGACCATAATCAGTAATAGGATGCCAATAACTAGATTAATAAATTTATTAAGGTTAAAAAATGGTATCAACAATAATCCAAAAATTGAGTATACTACTAATGCTTCTCCTGGTTGAAGTTGCATATGAATCAATCCAAATATAGCTAGGATCAGAATACGGCGCAGATATATAAAATATTTATTTCCAGGTTTCTCTTCTGCTCTTTGCATAAAAATATAAAAACCAATACCAAATAAATATGAAAAATAGAAAAAAACTTACTTTCTATAAAAAAATCTAAAAATTTCTTATATGTTATATCTTGTGACGACTCAGGTATACCGATATTCGCAATGACTACAATATTTACGAGCATAATACCTATCAAAGCGAATCCTCTCAAAAAATCTAATGTTTCAATTCTTGTGTTTATTTTATTCAAATTCATACTCCTTTTTTCTCTAATTTAATAAATAGGCTTACTGCACTGTGCCTTATTTTAGCATTGTGATCTCACTCACCTCCTGCTTTTCACATGAAAAAAGGATGACAAATTTGTTATATAAAAAAACAGAAACATAAAATCTTTTATCGTTAGATTTCATGTTTCTGCTCCCCATATATATTATTTTCTACCGTACCATTATATCTAGCACTATATGCTTACTTTGTTATTTGTAATCAATCACCATAGAAATGAGTGTCATGTCTTCACCATGATTGGTGTAACTATGTGTGATATCGGACTTAAACCTCAAGGCATCTCCTTTACCTAAATCAATGACTTCGTTCTCTAAATGCATTTCTAATTGTCCATCTACAATAATAATTGATTCTTCCGAACCGGATAAGTGTGGTTCTGAGTCTAACGTCGCACCTGGATCTAATTCTACATAGAAAAACTCAAAAGATTTACTTTTTTCAAATGGAAAATAAGGGTACACACGATATTTCCCGTCATCTTCAGTTACCGGTACAACATCCTCTTTATTAACCTGCACATAATCTGACTCCGCTTCACTCATCAAACTACTAAAAGACAGTTTTAACCCGTTACTGATTTTCCAAACTGTATTAATAGAGGGAATGGTATTCCCCTTTTCAATCTCATTCAATGAAGATGTACTGACACCAGTAAGTTTTGATAGTTTTTCCAAACTGATTTTATTTTTCTTTCTATTATTTATTTAGTCAAACCGTGATAAATAAGCGTAGACCAGGACTTATTGAAGAACATCGAGAAATTGTTACTGCGCTTTTTAACAGAGATATTGATTTAGCAGTATCCTTATTAGAATCACATTTAAAAAATGATTTGGAATTCAGTCTATATTATTTAGACTTCAAAAATAATAAATAATATAAAAAAGTACGCGTCTCTATTTCTTCGAGATTCGTACTTTTTTATCATTCCACTGTCTTTTTCTTTAAATGTAATAAATTTGCAGCTTCACATGAATCCATTTATATTATTACTATTAGTATATTTTTATACTTATTAAGTTTATTTTTGTTCTAAAAGGAAATGATTATAGCAATTATGATATAAATTGCTTTTGGAGGTCTCTTTTATGAATATTATCGGACATCATCATATTTCAATGTATACAAAAGGTGCACAAATCAATAAAAATTTTTACACACAGACATTAGGCCTACGCCTAGTTGAAAAATCTGTAAATCAAGATAATCCAACGATGTACCATTTATTTTATGGAGATGAAATCGGTACACCAGGCACATTGCTTAGCTTTTTCGAAATTCCAAATTTAGGTAAAAACCGTCCAGGTACGAACAGTATACATCGCGTATCACTACTCGTTCCCGATGAATCTGCATTGACTTATTTTGAACGTCGTTTAAATGAACAGCATATCACAACAACACAAATGACTTATTTAAATCATCATGCGCTGTTATTCAAAGATATGGATGGTTTAGAAATATTATTACTTGCAAATAACCATCGCAACACACCTAACGCTTGGAGAAAAAATCCTTATACAGATATTCCAGAAGCATATCAAATTTTAGGTATGGGGCCAGTGGAACTGCGCTTACGCGACATTCAACCAACACTTCATTTTTTAAAAAATGACTTACGTTATTCGTTAAGAGAAAATGTAGATGAAACTGTATTGACATTAGATTCTGATGGGCTCTATACGGATTTTGTCTTAGTTGAAGAACAAGGTTCACGTGCTCGACCTGGACAAGGTTATGTGCATCATATTGCAGTCAATACGCCAAATGATTCAGATTTGTACGCTGTGTTAGATACAATCAATCATAACCCGGGAAATCATAGTGGCATCATTGATCGCTACTTTTTCAAATCCCTTTACTATCGCCATAATAGCATTATGTTTGAATTTGCAACGGCAGCACCTGGTTTTACAGTAGATACAGCGATTAAAGATTTAGGTAAAAAACTGAACCTCCCCGATTTTATGGAAAATCAAAGAACAGAAATTGAAGAGAAATTACATGATTTATAAAGAAGGCTGAAAATAACAATCTTAAAAATAAATGCATTAGGTGTTTTGATTTAGATAACATATTTCAAATATATTTAATGCACTTACGTTACACCCTATTTAAATTGTTGTTCAATTTTTTCATCTAAAACTTGAATGATTGCATTCCAAAATCTGACTATTTAATCCCACATCTACCTATTACTTTCAAAAATAAAACGGTGCCAAGAATCCTAAATAGAAATAGGTTCTCGGCACCGCTTCTGTCTATCATGAAATTTAATTCACGAGACCATTTTATTCATATTTATGAAGATGTATGATTCAATTTATTTGTTACAAATGCTTGGACTGATTCAAATATTGTCATGTCTTCTTTTAAAATCAAATCTTCTGTTAATTGTAATTCGGTAATTTGATTTGTGTCATACCACTTGAGGTACATTGTGCGAGTTGTTAAATTAAATACCGTTTGATATAACGTATAATGCATATCGCCGTTTTCATCTAAGACAGCGCCTTTAGGTATACTCACACTATCTAATAATTTAAAAGCATCCATCACATCGTATTCTGGATCTTCACTTCCAATTAAATAATTTTTCAAATAAGCTGTTTTAATGAATCGTTCCGGTGACGTATAACCACCAGGCAATCCATAAGTACCACCTTCATTGCCTAAAGAGCCTAATGATTGGCCCATGACATTTTTAGCTTCGGGTTTATGCGGTGTGACAGCTGTATAATTTCTTAAATTCTCATAATGCCAATTTAAATCTGGATTATTTGTCAAAACACCGATTGGATTCTCGTTAATTACAATTTTCCCATCCTGGAAAGTAAGTTCAACTGAACGACCTGTATCATCTGTAATATGATAATGTAATGGTGGGACTTCAGCAATATCATTAAGCACGTGTGCGACAACATTTACTTGCTTACCATTTTCAATCAAGTCATCAATATTTTTATTATAGCCAAGCACCCATGTAATCACTTCATTTTGAGCGATATTCATATATCCTTCACGCACTTCTGTCGCATATGAAGCATAGCCTCTAAAATACTGTATCGATACACCTACACCGTGCTCATTTAACCCATCACCAAATAAGAATCCTTCCATGTCACTTCCTGCACCAATGAAGCCATATTGTGTTTTACCTTTATATTCGACACGCGATTCCCAATAGAAATGACGTGGTTGTACTGCAGGTTGACCCTCTAAGTGATAAACAAAGTCCATTGTTCGACCAAGTATCGCCTGCTTACTTTTTGATAAAAATGAAAATCCTGTACACATACATTATCTACTCCTTTACATTATGATGACTTATATTTTGAGGATTCATAAATGCCTTTGAGCAAATCATGTATATTATAATTAACTTTTGATATACTCACACACCCTGCGCTTTTGCAATGATGCTTGAACATCGATCACGCGTTGATTCATTGAGCCTTTATACGGTAAATTAGGTCTATATAAATGATTAATAAATGGACCATCTACTAAGACGTCAATGAGCTCAAGCAATGTCTTTCTTTCTGCTGAATCTCGCTCTAAATATTCAAATAAAAAACCAGTCCATACCCATAATGATTTGGTATTTCCAAAACGTTTTCTAAAAGTTTGAGCACACTTCAAAGTGATATCTACATTACAAAAAGGTTCGCCACCAAGGATACTGAGTCCTGAAATATAATTTGGCGCACAGTATTCCATAATTTCTTCTAATGTGTCTTCATGAAATGGCTCACCGTATTTAAAATTTTGAGCCACTTTATTATAACAATTTTCACAGGCAAATGGGCAACCTGAAACATATAAACTGCAACGCACACCTTCACCATCTACAAAGCTTTGTGCTTCTATTTTAGCGATATGGCCTTGCCCATGTCTTATTTTTAAAATATTCATACTGATGCATCTTTCAAATGTTTAACGCGCGCGCACATTTCTTTATGGCGACCTTCTATAGTAGGCCGTTGAACAGGATTGCCTAAATAGCCACACGTACGTTTAACCACATCTACCGACTTAGGATCATCATTGCCACATTGCGGACACTGATAGCCTTTTGCAGTTGTTTTAAAATCTCCGACAAATCCACATTTTCTGCAATGGTCAATTGGGATATTTGTGCCTAAATAACTTACTTTATCGTAAGCATAATCCCAAACCGCTTCTAATGCCTTTAAATTATGATTTAATTTCGGGTACTCGCAATAATGGATATAACCACCACTCGCATATTCTGGATAATCTTTTTCAAAATCAATTTTCTCAAAAGGCGTCACATCTTTTCTAACATCATAATGGAATGAATTTTGATAATAACCTTTATCTGTGATATCAGCTATTTCTCCAAATTGTTCACGATCTAGTCGACAAAAACGATCCGTTAAGGATTCACTTGGTGTGCTATAGATACTAAACCAAATATCGTATTGCTCTGTCCATTTTAACTGATATGCTTTCATCGATTTTAATATATCTAATGTAAATGCTTTTGCTTTAGATAAACGTTCCCAATGAGGCCCATAAAATACCGTTGCCGCTTCATATAACCCAATATATCCTATAGACAAAGTTGCACGTTGCCCTTTAAATAATGTCATAATGTCATCTGTTTCTTTTAATCTGTGTTTAAATGCCCCGTTTTGATATAAAATCGGTGCATTCTCTGGCGTAGCTTGTGCAATACGTTCAATTCGATAAACCAGTGCATCGTGCATTATGGCCATACGCTGATGAAATATTTTCCAAAAAGCTTCCATGTCACCTTTTGATTCCAGAGCAATCCTTGGTACATTCAGTGTTACCACACCTAGATTACAGCGGCCATTATTCTCATAATGACCATCTTTATCTTTCCATGCAGGTAAGAATGATCGGCAACCCATAGGTGCTTTAAAATCTCCTAATAGTTCCACTGTTTTATCATAGTTTAATATATCTGGATACATGCGTTTAGTTGAACATTCTAAAGCGAGCTGTTTAATGTCATAATTGGGATCTGACTCATTTAAATTAACACCTCTTTTAATTGAAAAAACTAATTTAGGAAAAATTGCAGTAATACGGTCTTTACCTAACCCTTTAATTCTAGTAGATAATATCGCTTCTTGAATCTTGCGGCTATATCGATCAGTTCCTAATCCAAAGCCGAGTGTAACAAAAGGTGTCTGCCCATTCGAAGTGTATAGCGTATTGATTTCATACTCGAGACTCTCAATGGCATCCCCAATGTCTTGCGTTACTCGCTCATCTACATATGTATCAATGACTGACTCATGTACAAATTTTTCTGCAATTTGTCGATGTTTCATTTCATTAAATTTTGCGTATTTACTCAACAATTCATCAACGCGATCTATTGTACAGCCGCCGTATTGACTACTAGACACATTAGCAATAATTTGTACTAATTGTGCTGATGCAGTCTGTATAGATTTCGGTGACGTTACGGTCGCATTACCTATTTGAAAGCCATGTGACAACATACTTTCTGCATCAATTAAACAACAATTCGTGAGTGGTTGGAATGGATGATAGTCTAAATCATGAAAATGAATGTCTCCTGCTTCATGGGCTTGAGCGACATGCTTAGGTAATAAATAATCCAAAGCATACGACTTAGACACTACACCTGCTGTTAAATCTCTCATAGTCGAAAATGTAGCACTATCCTTATTAGCATTTTCATTAACTACAGTTGGATCTTTCGTAATGAGATGCTTTAAATTTTTTTCAAGTTTGTTCATATTAACCCTCATTTCTATATATAGTATATACATTAATTATAAAACACTATATATTGTGTTTCAAATCTGAAGATAGACATTAACAAATTCGTCAAAAGTTTATTAACACTTCGTGAATTTTATTTTGAAATTTTCATTAGAGCGAAAAATTTATTAGTGCTAAAATAATATATGTATTTAATTTATAAGGAGGGATTGTAATGTTTGTAGCAGAAGTTGCTTTTTCGACTAACAAGGAACATGAACAACAACTATATAATAAAGTAAAGAAAACACAATCCGAGTTGCATAATGTGGCTGGTTTAAAATCATCAGAAGTGTGGACAAAATCTAAATCAGATGATGTTGAATATGTTGTTGTAAGTAAATGGGATGAGAAAAAAGATTTTCAAAATTGGGTTGCTAGACCTTCTCATGTTGAAGAGCATAAAGCAATGCATAAAAAATCTAAAAATGGTGAAGCTGACAAGCCACCTTTTCAAAAGACATTACGTCAATATACAGTAGTAGAATTTTAAATACTTGAATCATATAATAAAATCAAAGGTGAACATAAGTGACTTAAAATCATAATTTAATCACTTATATTCACCTTTTTTTAATTTCATGAGCAAGCACATCACGATATAGCTGCTCCTATTAAAATAATATTTTAGACATGTATATCACGATGACAACTGTAATGGCACTTAATAAAGTAGATAAAAAGACAAGTTCTGCTGCTAATTCAGGATGATTGTCATATTCTTGTGCGATAACTGAACTATTTACAGACGTTGGCATTGCTGATGCGATGAATAATGTTTGAGCTATGATGCCCTCTATCCCCATGATTTTGATAATAACAAGGGCAATCAAGGGCCCTATAATCAATCTTATAAAAACATACGCATAGGATTTGGACCACTTCAAACTAAATTTGATATTAGATATTTGAGCACCTAGCATTAATAACGCAATCGCAATCATAGCATCGGCAACATAATTCGCTGGTGTCCAAATAAATTCAGGAATAGGTATATGATTGTAATTTAATATAATTGCTAGTAATAATGCATATAACACAGGCATTTTAAAATAACCTAAAAGTGCCTTTAACTTTCCTATATGTAAAGATTGAATCGCAAATACACCATAAGAAAACGTGAATATGTTTTGCAAAGATAACACAATAACTTGAACAGACATTGCTAATGGATCGCCTTTGAAAACCAAATCATTTACTGGGACACCGTAGTTACCCGAATTAAAGAACATCAGACTGTTTGTAAGCGTTGTTGTCTCCCCTTTATCCGTTTTACGGAACATAGACAATAACTTACCAATAAGAAATAGTACAAACATATAGATTACGAAGAAAATGATAATGTAAAACAATAAACTTAACGCAAAATGCGTCTTGTAAAATTTCACAAAAATAAATCCAGGCACAAAGACATAGATATTAAGTTTGGCCAATGTATTTAAATCTAATGTAAATTTCTTTTGCAGTATGTATCCTAAAAATATCATGATAAAAATAGGTAAAAGTACAGTCTGTAGTATATATAACATTTCACTCATAAGCATCCCCCTTTGTTGCGCTTTAGTTATTTATGATTGAAGTTGCATTTTATAACTTTACTATTTAACCTATATTACTATTAATCATATCAGAATATTAATCGTTTGACTTTAACCATTAATTTAAAATCATTTTGTTTCACGTTAAACATTTTATGCATCTCAATAACATCATCCTTATGCCATATCTTAATTTTTTATACTGCTATAATTTTTCAGTTCACAAGAAAAAAGACCGAAACATCTTTATATGTCTCGGCCTAATTACCCTTAAAATCCTACTACGCTATAAAACGACTTTTCCATTCCTACAGACTAATCATCCTTGTTGCGTAGGCACTATGAAATCTTTCTTTGGAAATTCGATTTTTACTTATATGTGTTCTTACGTTATATACACAAAAAGCTGCATAAGCTTTTCACTCTGATAACAATTATTTATCTTTCTTTTTATTACGATTTCTTTTTCTTTCTTCCAATATGGACATAGTAATAAAACCAACCACCAAAACAGGCAATAGCATGCCTAATGCCATCATCATCTTTCTCACCCCATTTTAATATTTAACTACTTTTAATCTCATTTTATTAAAATATATCACAATTTTTCTAAGTTTATATACATAATTGCTTTAAATATTGGTTTGCAATCTATGTATTATAAAATAGACTAGGCTACATTTAGTAACCCAGTCTATTTAGATATACAGATTAACAAAGTATCATTTAATACTTATAAGGATCTTCTTTCAATTTTTTTGATCTTTCATCTAGATCATCTAAGTTATCTAAATCTGTTTTATTATCATCTTTAGATTGTGAGTAAGCATCCTTTATTGTCTCTTGCTCATTTTCTTTTTGCTCTTCAGATAAAATAAATGAGTTATTACGCTCATTCACTTGAGATCCATCTTTAATATATGGATTTACATCGTCATCTTCTTCTTTGTCATAAATTGGTTCTTTCGGCTTTCTCACTAATAACATAATACCTGCAACAAGCCATAAAACCGCATTTATCCAATTTCCTAAGAATGAAATCACACCAGCGATAATTAATAAAACGCCTGCCACTTTTGGCTTTTTGCTAATTAAAAATACTGCTATAAGCGCTATGATTAATAGTATAATACCTAAGACTAAACCAGTAGTCAAAAGACCACTAAAAGTGCTAAATATCGTATTTCCGTCTTCATACGTGAAACTACTATCTTCTTGCATCATCTGACTAATGAATGCTTCTTTGACCTCGCCGTTACCCATCATAGGTATTAGAACAGCCATTAGTACAACACCAAGTATTTGTAAGACGATACCAATCCACGTCAGTACACGTTCTATTGTTCTTTTCATAACAATATACCTCCTGTGATTTTTAAAATAAATTTATTAGGACAATAATCTTTACCTACAATCTTTTTAAAAATATTTAATTATACAGTAATTATACTAATTGTTAATATTGAAGTCCATTTTTTACAAATAATAATGTTCGCTGAATTACGTATGTCTTATATTTTCATAAAAAATGTTAAATAAAAAGTGCCAATATCCTATAGAATCGAATTGGCACTTTTTATATTATAATTCGCACATTTGTAAATGCCACAAGTACATCTATTAACTACTTATGTGCTTTAAACGCATTAACGATATGTGTAAGTTGCTCAACGAAATGATGTACTTCTTCGGCAGTAAATTTATTACCTAGTCGATCTTTTACTGCTTCGGTCATCACTGCAGTCGCTCTCTGTAAAAATGTTTCACCTTCGTCACTTAACATAATCAGTTTAATACGTTTATTATCTGAATAAGCGCGTTGTACATAGCCCATTTCTTCTAATTTTGCGATGCGTTTAGAAGCAGCAGTTTTAAAAATATTTTGTAAACCCGCTAATTCATTAATTGTTACTTTGCCTTCATTTTTTATAATTCTCATCGCATCAATTTGTTCTCTTGAAAGTAAATTACTTAAACCTGTCTCTTTAACAATTTCAACTATCTCTTTATTTAAATGCAACATAACTATCTGAAATTTAGTAATTGCTTCTTCAATTGTTTTATCTACGTTTTCCAAATAAGTCACCTCCGTATTGCACTTATTTAAATTCTATTGAAAATGGTAAACGTTGTCTTTTGTTAAACCATAGTAATACTAAATATTGTAAAATCATCATTATGACAATAATACCAACGAGCAATGCTACTACAAATCCAAAGTTAAAGTGTCCTGCATTTGTAAAGATGGCTTCTCTATAACCCTGTATCGCATATGACATTGGAGAGAATGGGTGAATCCATCTAAAGAATTGTGCTGATAACTCTATTGGGAACATACCTTCACTCGCACTTAATTGTAATATAAGTAAAACCATAGATATGAATAGACCAATTCGATCTAATAATAAACTTAAGAATGTCGTAACAGTAATTGCTGCAATTGCCCATAGCAATCCGACTAAGATAAATTTACCAATGTTATCTATAGACATATTAAGTGCAAATATCGCCCAACTACTCATCAATAACGCAGATACCGCACCTTGTACGAGATACAATAATAACTTACCGAATGCTTGTTTTAGTGATGTAACATCTTTAGTTAACATTTTTCTCAGTGGGTATATTGCACTAAATGACACAGCACCTACAAATAAACTAACACTCGCCATATAAGGCACGATTGTTTCACCATATTTATCGGCTTCTGTAGCATTATTTTCATTTACTTTCGTTACATTATTTAACGCTTTTTCATTGTCACCTTCAAAAGCAACGCCGTCTTGTTGCTCTACAGATTGGTCTATTTGCGCTTTTAATTGATCATTATTTTGTTGCAATTGATTAAGTCCATCTGTGACTTGTTGATTGCCTGAAATTAATTGCTGTGCAGGTTGTCCTACTGTTGGTGCTAATTGTTTCAATCCATCCGTTACTTGCTGATTACCATCAATTAATTGTGATTCTGCATCAGACATGTCACCTAATGCATTTGAAGTATCCTTGAATCCAGATTGTGATTTTTTAGCACTAGCAAATAATTGATCTAAATAATTGGTACGAATATTATCCTTAATTGAATTTGTTACCGTATCAATTGCTTTTTGTGCTGATTGACTACCAGTATAACTAGACCCTGGATTGACTTGTGTTTCAATCTTTATTTTTTTAGGATTTTTATCTAATAATGTCGTAGCGTTACTAGAGGCATCTTTAGGTATAATGATAGTTCCTACACTTTTACCTTTTTCTAATTGATTAAATGCCTCTTTTTTTGAAACTTCTTGAAAATCAAATTTATCGTTATCTTTTAATTTGTCGACAACATCATCACCTATTGTAACCTTTTCACCATTTAGCTTTGCACTTTGATCTTGGTTTACAATTGAAATTTTCAATTGATCTGTCTTATCATATGGGCTCCACATAGAACCTACGAATAAAGCAACATATAATAGCGGGATAGCTGCTATTGCAATAAGTGCTATGATTAACATTTTATTTCTGAAAATAAATTTAAATTCATTAAACATTTTCTTCTACCTTCCTATTTTTAAATTGTACACCCTGTGTACTATTAGGTTAAAATTAAACCCAAGAACACATGAAATCCACCTTAGTCTATTGTTTACTATTCAAATTGATGTGGGATAGATCATATCTTTTGAATAGTACACCCCTTATACAGTCATCTATCATACTCTCCTTAAAAATCATTGTCAATTGCGATTTCAAAAATCTAGTAAATCCCTTTTTCTATAAACTAAAAATATATAAATTAAATTTTAAGTAGAATACATAAATTTTTAATAAAACAACTTATTTATTATATTGAACAAATTCATTTTCGTTGTTAAAATTAACTTATATAAGCGTAACATCAACAATTCATATAAATTTCATTAAAACTCTATTAGTTCAAAGGAGGACATTATGTTAAAAATAGATGACCTTTATAAACGTTTTAAAGGAGCCGATTTTAATGTTATTGACGGTGTTTCATTAACCATAAACCGTGGAGAAGTCGTAGGTTTAATTGGAAAAAACGGCGCAGGTAAAACAACACTTATGAAAATGATTGCTAAAACAAAACGACCTACTTCAGGTGCTATATTTTTAAATGGCATAGATATTTTCCAACATCATAATATACTTAAAAATGTAGGTATCATGATTGATACGGTTCATTTCAAACACTTTTCAGCTAAAAAGAATTTAACTTATTATTTAAAAGTTAATCATAAAACGCAGTACTTAAAAAATATCGATAATATATTAGATCTCGTAGGTTTATTACATACATATGGCAAAAAGGTAAAAGATTTTTCTTTTGGTATGAAACAACGTTTATCACTAGCTATGTGTTTAGTTGATGAACCTGAAATAGCTATTATGGATGAACCTTTTGTTGGTCTGGATCCAGACGGTGTTAATACGCTCATTCACTCGTTAAGAACTTGGGCTAGTAAAAAAGGAACCGCATTACTTATTTCTAGTCATCAATTAAATGAATTAGCAGAAGTCTGTGATCGCTTTGTTCTTTTAAAAGAAGGAAAACTCCAAAATATTGATTTCAATAAAGAACAATTGATAAAAATTGTAGTAAAAGAACAAATATATCCAGAACATCGTCAGGAACTTCTCAATTTGTTTTCTACAATAAAAGATATTGAGGAAAAAGCAGTTATCATGCAGTCAGGTTCTGAAGAGTATAATGAAATCATAAATTATTTAGTTAAATACTACACTTTAGAAAACACGATTAATGAACAAGATAACTTATATCAATATTTCGATGAGTTCGAAAGGAAATGATGATATGTTAATTAAAAATATTTTCACTACAGTATCTTCGCGTAACTCTGCAATTATCTTTTATGCAATAGCACTTTATCCATTTTTATATTTAATCACACTTATACTACCTACCAATTTTATGCAAATTGGAGGAGAGACGAATTCACTATCTGGTTTAGAATTTTATTTTGTTATTTTACTTGCACAATCTCAATTTGCCGTACCATTGATTCTTATGACATATTTTGTCAGTTATTTATTTTTTGAAGAATATGAATCTGGTAGATTAATCTTTTATAAAGATATCAGCCGAATACGTCTATATAATTCAAAGTTAGTCGCCTTATTCTCTATGTATATAATATATTATGTAATATTATTTGTGTCTTCTGAAATTTTGTATTTTACGTATATACATCAATATGATTATGCTTCCGGTGCTTTCTTATCGAATGTTCACGAAACTAATTACAGTACAATATTATGTATCGTCGGTATTTTCTGCATTACTTTAATTGCAATATGCTTTTCAGTCATGTTATCTATGAAATTGTCTACTGGATTTGATATTTTAAGCGTTATTGTTTTACTTATGTTTATGGTTATCGCACCAATGATTCATGGACTCAAATATTTATTTCCAAATGGTTATGATCATGCGATTACGCCTTCAGACTTACTAACAAAACTAGGTTTAATGATATTAACAACTCTATTGTACTCAGTCATTTGCTACTTAGTAGGTTTGAAAATGTTCAAAAAATTAGAATATTAATATAAGAGCCTGCACTTTCTATTTTTGAAAGTGCAGGCTCTTTTTTATTTATCTTGAATTTCATTATTTCTACGTCTTCTAAGGAGTATGATTCCTCCAAGCGCAGTAAGTAATGGTATCAACCCATTATGTTTATCTTCATTACCTGTATCTGGTAATTTATCTTTCTCTTTTTCATAGTTTCCATCATTATTTAGGTGTCTATTTAATGATTCGTACTCACTTATTGACTCACTGGCACCCAACGATTCGCTTTCACTCATTGATTCACTTGTATTAAGTGACTCGGATTCACTTAAAGACTCGCTGGCACTTAATGATTCACTTGTGCTCAATGATTCACTCTCACTTAATGACTCGCTATCGCTCAATGACTCACTCTCACTTAGTGACTCACTCTCACTTAATGACTCGCTTTCACTTATTGATTCACTGGCACTTAATGACTCACTGGCACTCAATGACTCGCTTGCGCTTAATGATTCACTTGCGCTTAACGATTCAGATCCACTTAACGACTCACTTTCACTTAATGATTCGCTCTCACTTAATGACTCACTCGTACTCAATGATTCGCTATCACTTATTGATTCGCTTTCGCTTAATGACTCGGACTCACTCAACGATTCGCTGGCACTCAATGATTCACTGGCACTCAACGATTCGCTTTCACTTAACGACTCACTTTCACTCAATGATTCGCTATCGCTCAACGATTCGGACTCGCTTAATGACTCACTGGCACTCAACGATTCGCTTGCACTCAATGATTCACTGGCGCTTAATGATTCGGACTCGCTTAATGATTCAGATTCACTTAGCGATTCGGATTCGCTCAATGACTCACTTTCACTTAATGATTCACTCTCACTCAATGATTCGCTATCACTTATTGATTCGCTTTCGCTTAATGACTCGGACTCACTCAACGATTCGCTCTCACTTAATGATTCGCTCTCACTTATTGATTCGCTTTCGCTTAATGACTCGGACTCACTCAACGATTCGCTCTCACTTATTGATTCGCTATCACTTATTGATTCGCTTTCGCTTAATGACTCGGACTCACTCAACGATTCGCTCTCACTTAATGATTCGCTCTCACTTATTGATTCGCTTTCGCTTAATGACTCGGACTCACTCAACGATTCGCTCTCACTTAATGATTCACTCTCGCTTAACGATTCACTCTCACTCAATGACTCACTAGCACTCAACGATTCGCTTGCGCTTAGTGATTCGCTCTCGCTTAACGACTCACTTTCACTTAATGATTCGCTCTCGCTTAACGACTCAGATTCGCTCAATGATTCACTGGCACTCAATGATTCGCTCTCGCTTAATGACTCACTCGTACTTAACGATTCACTCGTACTTAATGACTCGCTCTCACTTATTGACTCACTGGCACTTATTGATTCACTTTCACTTAATGATTCACTGGCACTTATTGATTCACTTTCACTTATTGATTCACTTGCGCTCAACGATTCAGATCCACTTAACGACTCGCTTTCACTCAATGATTCGCTCTCACTTAACGATTCGGACTCGCTCAATGACTCACTCTCACTTAACGATTCACTTGCGCTCAACGATTCAGATCCACTTAATGACTCACTCTCACTTAACGATTCGGATTCACTTAATGACTCACTTGCACTTAACGACTCACTTTCACTCAATGACTCACTAGCACTCAATGATTCGCTTTCACTTAATGACTCGCTTTCACTTATTGATTCACTGGCACTTAATGACTCACTAGCACTCAATGATAGTGATTGGCTTAATGATTCACTCTGTCTTAATGATTCGCTTGTGCTCAATGATTCGCTCTCGCTCAATGATTCGGACTCGCTTAAAGATTCGCTCTCACTTATTGACTCACTAGCACTTAACGACTCAGATTCGCTCAATGACTCACTCGTACTTAATGATTCACTCTCACTTAACGATTCGCTTTCACTTAACGACTCGCTCTTACTTAATGACTCACTCTCACTTAATGACTCTGACTCACTTAACGATTCACTCTCACTCAATGACTCACTTTCACTTATTGATTCACTCGTACTCAACGATTCGCTCTCACTTAATGACTCACTCGTACTCAATGATTCGCTTTCGCTTAACGACTCACTCTCGCTTAACGATTCACTCTCACTTAATGATTCGCTCTCGCTTAATGACTCACTGGCGCTTATTGATTCACTGGCACTTAATGATTCGCTTTCACTCAATGACTCACTCTCACTTAATGACTCTGACTCACTTAACGATTCAGATTCGCTTAATGACTCACTCTCACTTAATGACTCTGACTCGCTTAATGATTCGCTTTCACTTAATGATTCACTGGCACTTATTGATTCACTTTCACTTATTGATTCACTTTCACTTAACGACTCACTTTCACTCAATAATTCACTTTCGCTTAATGATTCACTCTCACTTAACGATTCGCTTTCACTTAACGATTCACTTTCACTCAATGATTCACTCTCACTTAACGATTCGCTATCGCTTAATGATTCACTCTCACTTAACGATTCGCTTTCACTTAACGATTCGCTCTCACTCAATGATTCGCTATCGCTTAATGATTCACTCTCACTTAACGATTCGCTCTCGCTTAATGATTCAGATTCACTTAACGACTCACTCTCACTCAACGATTCACTCTCACTCAACGATTCACTGGCACTCAATGATTCGCTTGTGCTCAATGATTCGGACTCGCTTAATGACTCGCTTTCGCTCAATGATTCAGACTCACTTAATGACTCGCTCGCGCTTATTGATTCGGACTCACTTAATGACTCACTGGCACTCAATGATTCGCTTTCGCTTAAATATTCGCTCTCACTTATTGACTCACTAGCACTTAACGACTCAGATTCGCTCAATGACTCACTCGTACTTAATGATTCACTCTCACTCAAGGCCTCACTCTGGCTTAGTGATTCCCTAGCACTCAATGATTCACTCTCACTTAAGGATTCACTCTCGCTTAATGACTCACTGGCACTTAACGATTCACTCTCACTTAACGATTCGCTTTCACTTAATGATTCGCTTTCACTCAATGACTCGCTCTCACTTAATGACTCACTGGCACTCAATGATTCGCTTGTGCTCAATGATTCGGACTCGCTTAAAGATTCGCTCTCACTTATTGATTCACTGGCACTTAACGACTCAGATTCGCTTAATGACTCACTCGCGCTTAATGATTCGCTCTCACTCAATGACTCACTGGAGCTCAATGACTCACTGGTACTTAACGATTCGTATTCGCTCAATGACTCACTTGCGCTTAATGATTCGCTTTCACTTATTGATTCACTGGCACTTAACGACTCAGATTCGCTTAATGACTCACTCGCGCTTAATGATTCGCTGGTACTCAATGATTCACTCTCACTTATTGATTCACTGGTACTTAATGATTCGCTCTCACTCAATGACTCACTGGAGCTCAATGACTCGCTGGAACTTAATGATTCACTTTCACTCAACGATTCGCTCTCGCTTAGTGATTCGCTCGTACTCAATGATTCACTCGTACTTAATGACTCACTTTCACTTAATGACTCACTGGCACTTAACGATTCACTCGCACTTATTGACTCACTCGCGCTTAATGACTCGCTGGTACTCAATGATTCGCTCTCACTTAACGATGCGCTCTCACTCAATGATTCACTCGTACTTAACGATTCACTCGCGCTTAATGACTCACTGGCACTTAACGATTCGTATTCGCTTAATGATTCACTCTCACTTAACGATTCGCTTTCACTTAACGACTCACTCGTGCTTAATGATTCGCTTGTGCTTAATGACTCACTTGCACTTATTGACTCACTCGCGCTTAATGACTCGCTGGTACTCAATGATTCGCTCTCACTTAACGATTCGCTCTCACTCAGTGATTCGCTATCGCTCAACGATTCGGACTCGCTTAATGACTCACTGGCACTCAACGATTCGCTGGCACTCAATGATTCACTGGCGCTTAATGACTCACTGGCACTCAATGACTCACTGGCACTTAATGACTCGCTATCACTCAGTGATTCACTGGCACTCAACGATTCGCTCTCGCTTAATGATTCACTCTCACTTAACGATTCGCTGGCACTCAACGATTCACTCGTGCTTAATGATTCGCTCTCACTTAATGATTCGCTCTCGCTCAACGATTCGGACTCGCTTAATGATTCGCTCTCACTCAATGACTCACTGGCACTCAATGATTCACTCGTACTCAACGATTCACTGGCACTTAACGACTCAGATTCGCTTAATGACTCACTTTCGCTTAATGATTCACTGGCACTTAACGACTCAGATTCGCTTAATGACTCACTTTCGCTTAATGATTCGGATTCACTTAATGACTCACTAGCACTCAATGATAGTGATTGGCTTAATGATTCACTTGTGCTTAAGGATAGTGACTGACTTGTTGATTCGCTTTCACTTAGCGATAGTGAATGGCTCAAACTCAATGATTGTGAAGTGCTTAGCGACTCAGATAAGCTTAGTGATTCCGAAGTTGTGTCAGAAACTAAACCAGCATCTATCGTCATATTGTCAGCATCTTTAATAGTAACGTGTGCAATGTATCTTCCATTCTCAAAAACTACATCTGAATCTTTGTCATCTACAGTGCTGTTCGCTTGTGTAGGAATATATCCTTCTGGCATTACGAATTCCACAAGATAATTACCATTTGTTAAATTATCAAAATTGTAGTGTCCTGTTATATCAGTAGTCGTTGTAGCTAAACGTATACCAGTTGGGTCAAGTAAATTCACAGTAATGCCAGCTGCAGCTGCGTTCGAATCATTCTGAACACCGTCATTATTCTTATCAAACCATACATAACCACCGAATCCACCGAATCCAGCAAGTTCTGCTCTGACAAACTGAATGCTACTTGCGTGTGCTCGTGTGTCTCTTTGGTTTTTATTATTAGTAAATGTGTATTCTGATTTTAATACACCAATCCCCGAAAAATCAGGTAGCGTGTTTGGTTTACTTCTTATTATATAACCAAGTGTTCCAATATCCCCCAGGTCTACAGTTGCTGATCCATCACTATTTATAATGATTTTAGGATTTCTAACTTGCGTTAAGTTTGCATAATCTGGTGAGAAACTATCTCTGAATTGTGAGTTATTTAATACTTTATAAACCTCAATCTCATCAGGAGATGTAAATTTGAATCCTTGGCCACTTAACCTAACTTTTGATCCTGTATTAAATGCTCTATTTTGATTTATATAAGTTGTAAATTCAGCAAAGTCCTTCGTCAAATAATTTATATCTGAAATAACTGGTACCGTTCTATTACCATAATTGAATATGACATTTTGAGTATAATCCTCTCCAGCAACAGTAATGCCTACTGGGACACTCTGTTTATCAGTAGTAACTAATTCTTTAAATGGCCAACTTAATAAACTAAAAGATCCTCTCACATTATTATAAATATCCACATAATTTGTGAAGGTATATTTCGCAGTATTCGTTGCACTATCATATGATCCAATAGCGATTGTTCTCCCATTAGCATCATGTATGTTATTTACTCGATACGGTTTTCTTGATGTACCTGGATGTATATATTTACCGAAATCAACTGTAAAATAATCTCCTTCAACCACGGAGTCATCTACCGTATAGTCAATCTTAATTTTCAACTTACCATCCATAGTCATAAATACTTGATTGTATTTCTTACCGCCACCTAGTATTTCATATGAAGTGTTTGCAAAGACTAAATGGTTAACATTTCTACCACTCTGATTAGCTGCATAATTAACTACATTCGTTGCTCTTGTATTTGCAGATCTAAATTTACTTGTAGATGGTTTAGCTAAAGTTTTTTCAATATTCGTAGTATTCGTTTCAATACTTAAACTTTCGTTATTTGTTTCCGCACGCTTTGAAGCAGGCACATTGGCTTGTACTTTATCTTTATCCATTTGATTAGCTAGTTCAATTAATAATAATGCGATTAATTGATCTGAATTTTGTTTAGTAAAATCAATGTTTAATTTTTCAATAGCTTTTTTTGCATCACTAGCTGTAGCATTCGTATGTGTTTGGTAATAATTTTCTAATAGAGATTGCTTTTCTGTGTTATTTTTAGCATTATCTAATTGCTTTAAAGAGTGATTTACTGAGTTTATTAAATTTGAGCGGGTTGCATTATCTTCAGGTTTTTCAATAGAGGTACTACTTGAAGTGTTAACTTTATCATCTTTATTAACATTTTCATTTTTAGACTCTAAATTTGTTTCTTTGTTATTTTTATAGACGTTATCTTCTACTTTATTTTCGATACGGTGATTATGGCTTTCTAATTCATTTTTCTTTTTGCCGTTATCTTTTTCATCTTTATATGTATCTTTCTCTTTTTCTAAATCTAAGCTGCCTTCATCATTTTTTTCAGTTGTATTTTCTTTGTTTGCTTCTTCTACAGCTTTACTTTCTTCGGTTGTGCTTTCTTCAGTTTTTCTGTCTTCTATTGACTCTTCTTCTGTTGATACTTCTTTACTTTCTTCTTTTACATGATTTTCAGTAGCATTTTGATTCAAATGAGTTTCATGATGATTTGACGTATCTTGCTCATTTATAGGCTTTTGGTCATACTCACTAGATTTATCGTGGATTGGTATCTCACTATGATTAGAATAGTTAGCCTCGTCATTATCATTAATTATGTTTGTTCTTTCTTCATCATGTTGTACTGAATTGGACTTGTTTGATTCGCTTTTGTAATTATTATCAGTCTGTCCATATACTTCTGATGTTGGTTGCTGTTCCGCTGCATCCGCTTCTTTATCAATTACTGCACCTAACAATATCGTTGATCCAATTAATACTGAAGCGATACCATTTGTAAATTTACGTATAGAATATTTATTTAATCGATTAGGCAAGAAATCAAATCGATGTCTTTTCTTGTTTTTGTTCATATGTTCCTCCTAATTTACTAACCTAAATTTCTAGTTGATTTTTATTGTACTTTATTTCCTTTTAGCACAATACATTTCTTATTTTACCTAATAGTACAAAATAATTCCATAATATTTTATAATTACACAAGAATATTATGCTTTAGTTTATTAAAATCAATGGAAAACCAATAACCCACAATCGCTTTCTCACTGAATTTAATTGTATCTGTATCATTTCTGTGAATTTTATTTCTTACCGTCAATAAATTTAATTTTGTCCCGTTTTCAAAAATTTTTGCTATAGAAAAAGCTTCTTTTTAAGTTATCACCCTAAAGTGTGTACTTAAAAAGAAGCTTTAATTGAATATAATTTAATAAATTTACCTTTTTATCGTTTGTTCTAAACTTTTCTATAACGCTTAAGACCTACAATATTAAGCACTGTAAATACGAAAATAAATACGAACAGAATACCAATATCGAACCAAATAAATTCGAATCCTTGGCTTTTGATCATAATATTGGTCAATGCATCCCCAGCATAGCGTAATGGAAACAAATAGCCTATCACACTGACCCAATCAGCAATATTTTCAAGAGGAATAATACCTGAAAAGAAAACTTGTGGTATTGCTACAATTGGAATAAATTGGATCATTTGGAATTCTGAATTTGCAAATGTTGATACGAAGATTCCCATCGCTAACGCAGCTAATGCAATTAAAATATTGATTAATAGTACCCACCAAATACTACCTGCCACTTCAATGTTTAATATGAGAATTGCATAAAATACAATCAATAGTGTTTGGAGAATTGCAAACAATCCATAGCCAGCTAAATAACCAAATACGATTTCACTACGTTTAACGGATGTAGCTAATAAGCGCTCTAATGTTCCATTTGTACGTTCTCGTAATAATCCAATGCCTGATATTAAAAACACAAATAAAAATACGAAGAAACCAATTAATATCGGAAACATTTTATCAAAATAAGTGCTATCTTCATCTCCATATAAATAATGATTATCTAATTTAACATTTTCATCTTGTTGTGCATTTTTTTGTTTCATATTATTCGGTATTTTTTCAACGATTTTCATCATATCTTGCATCTTATTTTGTTGTATCGCGCTACCAAGTAATTGTTTTGTTGAACCTGTTTTACTAGGATCTTCATTTGCATATGTGACCTCTAAATTAGAACCATTTTTCGTAATGTAACTATCTAATTTAGTATTTACGATCGTATCTTTTATAGAATCGGGCGATTTTATTTTTTCTATATCTACTTTATCTGAAGGTAATGCATTCACAATTTTTTGGGGTACATTGTCATCGATGCCTATTTTTAAATCAGTTTCTGAATTTGTATCGAATACAAAATATAATAATGTTAATACTAGGATTGGTGCAAATAACATGAGCGCCAAAGTTCTTTTGTCTCTTAATAATTCTTTAATCACTCTTATGAACACTGCTTTGAATCTCATGATTGCACCTCCGCTTCAGCTTTAATAAATACTTCTTCTATAGAATCTACGCCAAATTTATCTTTTAGTTCTTGTGGCGTACCCATAATAAATAATCGTCCTTCTACAATTAAACCTATATAATCACAGCGTTCAGCTTCCCCCATAACATGTGTAGTCACAATCACTGATTTTCCTTTTTTAGTTAAATGTTTTAACTGCTTCCATATATCTCTTCTTAGACTTGGATCTATGCCTACTGTAGGTTCATCTAAAATAATAAGGTTTGGATTCGCAAGTAATGTAATAGCTAATGATAATCTACGTTTCATCCCACCAGAAAAAGTATTAACAATTTTGTTTAATTCTCCTTCTAAATTCACAAGTTTCATATTAGTCGCTATAGCTTGCTTTAATTTCTCTCCTTTTAAGCCCATTAAATTACCAAAAAAGACTAAATTTTCATGTGCAGTCAGTGATTCATATAATGCATCACTTTGGCCCATATAACCGATTTCATTTAAAATTTTACGATCTGGTATTTCAGTATCAAAAATTTGAGCATGACCTTCATCTAATTTCTCCATACCCATGAGACATTTAATCGTAGTTGTTTTGCCAGAACCACTTGGCCCGATAAGTCCTAATATTTTTCCAGATGATAACTCTATATCGATATGATCTAAAACTTTCTTCTTACCATAATATTTCGTTGCATTTGTCAATTTGGCTACAAGTTCAGACATATAAAGCCTCCTTATTAGACACAGTGTCAATTATCGTTCATAATGCGATTATATACCTCTACTTTGCAAAAGCAATGGAAAAATAACCGTTAATGAACATAATAAAATATATGTCTATTAATATTTGGAGTGAGTTTAATTGAATGAAGAAATGATGACAGATTCGCGTATATTAAAAACAAAAAGAAATACCAGAAAGGCATTAATAACGCTGTTGAAGCATAAAAAGTATGATGATATTTCAGTTAAAGATATATGTGAAGTAGCTGGCATTAGTCGAGGCACTTTCTATTTACATTACAAAGACAAGTTTGATTTAGTGGAACAATATCAATTTGAAATTACAAAAGAAGGCAGCAAAAGAGTTCAAAGTTTATTACAAAGTGAACGTCATTTGTTGTATTATCATATAATTAACTTTTGGAATAATGAAGCCGAGCTTTTATTGTTGCTCATTTCGAATAATGGATCACCTGACGTTCAAAATCAACTAAAAAAAACATTACAATATAATGCGGAAAAGAATGTTTTCCCATACACAAAAAAATCCCATTTTAGTGAAAAAGAACGACACTATTTTGTAGTTTTCTTGAGTAATGCTATATTTGGTATTATTCAAGAATGGGTCAATAATGGTCAACAAGAAACCCCAGAAGAACTATCTACCATTATCCATAAAATTATACCTGATTCTTTATTAGGTTAATAAAACATATAATAAAAGCACAATGCCATTATAAGTAGCATTGTGCTTTTTTGAATCGTCTGTTATTTATTCATTTTCTGCATTAATTTGTACATCTTTCACATAACCATCTTCAACAATATATTGAACTATGTTATCTCCAATATGATATCTATAATCAAATCCTTGAGCACTTTCAAATGGCTTTTCAATAGGTTGACCATATTGCTCAATTAAAGCTTCCTTCGATACTGCACCCTTCTTCACTTCAAAATCTACCATTGAAGCTGTTTGCTCCCCTGTCTTTGCAATGATTTGATCATATATATCAATCATCGAACTCTCTTGTTGTTCGTTTCCAGTAATATTATAACCGTTAATCACGAAGTTATTATTTTTTACGGCTTCAATAAATGATGGCTCCAATATAAAGTCATTTGCGTCAGTAGTATAACCATTTACTTGATAATCAATATTTTCTGATCCATGTGCAATAAAAGTTGAGTTTGATGTCATGCTACTCGTTGTGGCAACCATTGCGCTCAGTGCTAATCCAGTTGCTAATGTTACCTTAACCAATTGATTCATACTCAATCGCCTCCTAAATTTTATATAGCCCAATCAATTACAATATTGCATATTCTTCCAGACATTTCCATACAACATTTAAGTCTTTACAAAAATTTGAATTTTTTATTTATTTTTAACAATTCCTATAAAAAAACTATTATTACACTTAGGCATAAAAAAATAGTGAGTTAGGCATTTTTACACAATTAATTAACAAAAAGATATATATTGTGTTTAACGAATTAAAGCGCAAGTTTTAATTTAAATTTTTCAAAATAAAGGAGTGTCTCACATGACAGGAATCGTAGAAGCAATTGGTAATGCAGTAAACGTAGGATTAGCACACGACTGGGCAACAATGGGCGTTAGTATCGCAGATGTTTTAGCTAAAGGTGTAGACTCTGTTTTAGGTTTCTTTAAATAAATCACACACAAAACCCCTTTTCTAAAATTCTTACTTATGTAGGAATCATTTAGAAAAGGGGTTTGTTTTTTATTTATACTTATAAACAAGTTCTTTAGGTAAGTGACAATAATCATCTGGAAATCTTGATAAGCGATCCTGGTTTTCTTCTGCACTTCTTACATAATTCGTTAGTGGTAATACTTCAGTAGCAATAAGGTGATGGTCCTCAATGCCATCTATGAATTGTTGAGCCTCTTTTAAATGTTTCTCATCTTCACTGTATAATCCAGTTCTATATCTTAAGCCTACATCTTGACCTTGTTTATTCACACTATATGGGTCAATAATTTCAAATAAATAACCCATCAAATCTGTTACTGATACTTTTTGTGGGTCGAATTCTGTTTTAATTACTTCCACGTAACCATCATATTCACCGTGTAACGTATCCGTAATACCGTTAGCTCTTCCACCTTCAGTATTGATAACGCCGGGTAACGTTTTTACAAATGCTTGTACGCCCCATAAACATCCACCTGCTAAATATACTGTTTCCATTGCAATCCGCTCCTCATGATATTCATTCTCATTTGAGTATAGTAATTTACCGTTACTTTTTCAATCACTTCTATTTAATTCAGCATCACACAATATGATTGACTGTTTTTAAAAAGGGAAAATAAATTAATATAAGGAGGAATTCTATGCCTAAAGTAGAAGAAAGAATGTTAGAAGATATTGAAAATAAAGAAACAAGATCTGAAAGTAATTTGAGTTCAGAAAAAGAAATGCAACAAAATGCTTTTGAGAGACTCGGCAAAGATGTCGTTATTATCGAAACATTATCTATCATGAACATTATTTTTGCCATCAGCACAATCAGCTTAATTGGTGCATTAATATTTACAAATAAAAAGAAATCATAATAGATATTAACTTGCTCTCTTCAAGATTTACTTGTAGAGAGCATTTATTATTACATTAATCAAAAATCTTTACTTAATATAATAAAAATAATGAAGATACTTAAATTAATAAATTGAATAATATCCCTTTTTTGTTATAATGTAATAATGATAATTTTATGCTTTCGCTCAAAAAATAAATAAACCTTATTAAATTGAAGATACTCACATACTTTATATTAGCGAAAAAATGATACCAACATTTTATATAAATTTATAAGAACAAGAAATAAAAGGAGATTAGTATTATGGATTATAGAGTATTATTATATTACAAATATACAACAATCGATGACCCTGAATTATTTGCAACTGAGCATTTAGCATTTTGTAAAGACTTAGAACTTAAAGGTCGTATTCTCGTATCTACTGAAGGTATTAATGGGACAGTTTCTGGTACAGTCGAAGCTACCGATAAATATATGGAAGCATTAAAAAACGATGCTAGATTCCAAGGGATTACTTTTAAAGTGGATGAAGCCGAAGGACACGCTTTCAAAAAAATGCATGTTCGCCCTAGACAAGAAATCGTTGCTCTAGACCTTGAAGATGATGTAAACCCTAGAGAACTTACGGGTAACTATTTGTCACCAAAAGAATTTAGAGAAGCATTATTATCAGATGATACTGTTGTGATTGATGCTAGAAACGATTATGAATACGATTTAGGCCACTTCCGTGGTGCAGTTCGTCCTGATATCACAAGATTCAGAGATTTACCTGACTGGATTAAAGAAAATAAAGAGCAATTTATGGATAAAAAAATTGTAACGTATTGTACTGGTGGTATTCGTTGTGAAAAATTCTCTGGTTACTTACTAAAAGAAGGCTTTGAAGATGTGAGTCAACTTGAAGGCGGCATTGCTACTTACGGTAAAGACCCCGAAACAAAAGGTGAATTCTGGGACGGAAAAATGTACGTATTCGATGAACGTATCAGTGTAGAAGTGAATCATGTAGATAAAACTGTAGTAGGAAAAGAATGGTTCGATGGTACGCCTTGTGAACGTTATATCAATTGTAGTAACCCTGAATGTAACAAACAAATCCTTGTATCAGAAGAAAACGAAGCGCGTTATTTAGGCGCTTGCTCACATGAGTGTGCAAAACACGAAAATAACCGTTATGTAAAAAAACATAACATTAGCGATGAAGAAAAAGCGAAACGCTTAGAAAATTTTAAAGAATTAGTTAAATAACTATAAAAGAACCGCTGCTATATTGAATAGCAACGGTTCTTTTTATTTAATGGAATATATTCAAATCTTTCAATGTATTTTTCAGATTGATTTCATCCCATGGCATGTACTCTGCTACAGTAAAGCCTACAATATCATTATTTTCTGAAATGCCTTTTAGTATGTCATTTAAATGCGACAAGGACATTTGTCCAGCTGCTGCTGGGAACGATTCAATATGAGGTTCCGCAAAGTAAGTGGCACGAAACTCATTTGGATCCAAGACATCAATATCAAAATGGATGGCTATTTTCGAAAAGTTATTTTCCTTAATCCATTGTTGTATTTCTTCATAATTATAACTTTCTGTGCCTTGTACTTTATAATCAAAATTTAATTTTTCTAGATTTTCCGCTTCAAAATCTAATAATTCTTGTAAACCTACGTGTAAAAATTGATTAGTTTTTAATGGTGCTTTAACCAATTTCGACAATTCACTATCGCCTTCACCAAGTAAATTAGCTACAACCATGGCGTGTTCATTTGTAATGTCTTTAGGATATGAAATATCTGGATGTGTATCAATCCAAACAATACCGAGTTCATCACCATATTTTTGATTTAAATAATCAAAAGGTGCTTGTGAGACCATACAATTGCCGCCTAAAGTAACTACTTTATCTGGTTGTTCTTGATTTAAAATATCTTGTGCTTGCTTTACATTATTTATTATTTGAGACTGCCCGTATACACCATTTTCTAATTCTAATGCGTCTTCATCTGGTTCTTCGACTTTAATCTCAAAAGCTTCTTGGTTAGAATCATTAGGAATTAACCAGTTTAATAAGTGTGCCCCCATGATAATAGGCTGCTCTACCTCCTGATTGCCAATCTGGTGCGATTAATCTAATTGTTTTACTCATTAAAATCCCTCCATCAATTGTACTATTATTTTCTACCCTTAATCATGATTTAAATGTTCTCATCGTCTCACTTAGAAATTATATTTCACTAATTTGATCATTTGAGATAATTATTTGAAACTCTTTTTCATTAACTATTTATTTGCTTATTAAGCTATTGCCGTTTGTTTTAATCACATTTTGATACCAGTAAAAACTTTTCTTTCTATACCTCTCGAAAGTGCCCTCGAAATTATCATAACGATTCACATAAATAAAACCGTATCGTTTTCTAAACTCACCAGTAGAGTTACTGACTATATCAATGGGTCCCCACGCTGTATAACCTATGATATCTACCCCATCTTTAAGCGCTTTTTCAACTTCAATTAAATGATTATTTAAATAGTCGATTCTATAATCATCTATCACTGTATAATTTCCATCTTCACTTTTCACCAATCGATCTTTAGCACCTAAACCATTTTCTACAATAAAAAGTGGTAATTGGTAACGATCATAAAATTGATTTAAAATATACCTTAAGCCTTGGGGATCAACAGGCCATCCCCATTCAGATTCAGATAAGTAAGGATTTTTAATGATATTCATGATATTGCCTTTAGACTGTTCAATATCACCTGGATTCACAGTGGCACAGTTACTCATATAATAACTAAAAGATATAAAATCCACTGTGTTTTTTAAAATATTTCTATCCTCTTCTGTAATATGAATATCAATATGATTTTCTTTAAAATATCTATCCATATAACTCGGATAATAACCGCGTACATGCACATCTGCAAAGAAATAGATTTCTCTATCTTTATTCATCGCAGCGATAACATCGTCCGGATTGGATGTTAATGGATATGTGGGCGTGCCGGCTATCATACAGCCAATTTGAAAATCTGAATTAATTTCATGTCCTATTTTAACCACTGAAGCACTGGCAACAAATTGATGATGAATGGCTTGATATAGCGTGCTTTTATCTATTTCATTAAGATCACCCTGTATTCCACCGCCATTAAAAGGTGCGTGCAAAATCATATTTATCTCGTTAAAAGTAATCCAATATTTCACTTTGTTTTTATATCGTCTAAAAACGGTTTCTGCAAAATGTTCAAAGTAAGTAATTACATTTCTGCTTTCCCAGCCATTAAATTTTTCTACTAAGTATAAAGGCATTTCATAATGAGATAATGTAATGAGTGGTTCACTATTATATTTTTTCAGTTCATCAATGACATGATCATAAAATGCCAACCCTTTTTCATTAGGTTCCAGCTCGTCACCATTAGGAAAAATACGTGGCCAAGATATAGAAATTCTCAATACTTTAAACCCTAGTTCAGCAAATAATTTAATGTCTTCTTTATATTTATGATAAAAATCTATCGCATCTTTCTTCATATATTGCTCTGGTGGGTCATAAACAGGCGGGTTAAATACACCTTGTGACAATGCATCTGCTGTAGAAAGACCTTTCCCATCTATTCTGGCAGCACCTTCAACTTGATTTGCCGCCAATCCTCCACCCCATAAAAAATCATTTGGAAATGCACTTGATGTTTGATTTAACAATTGTTACACACCTCTCTTAATATATTTTAATTCCATTAGTTTTTGACCATGTGTAATGCTAAGACTTTCATTAAATTTTATTTTTTCTATGTTCTCGCTGTTTGTTATAACAACAGGCGTTATGAGTTTATAACCTTCTTTTTTAATTGCTTTATTATTAAATTTTATTAGAGGTTCGCCTTGTGAAATTTTTTGGTTTTCTTCAACAAAAACATCGAAATGTTCCCCTTTTAATTGAACAGTTTCTAAACCTATATGGATAATCATTTCTACCCCTTCATGACTTCGAATCCAATGGCATGTTTTGTATTAAAGATGGTTTCAACCACCCCATCAAAAGGTGCATATACCGTATCATTTTCAGGTTCAATAGCAATCCCTTTACCCATTGCTTCGGTTGAAAATACTGGGTCTGGCGCATTTTCCAGTTTTACAATTTCTCCTGATAAGGGTGCAAATATCATTGTCGATGCACCTTCTTGCAAGTTATTTGTATTTTCTTTAGCTTCCAAAGGTTTTTCACTATTTTTAGCTTCAAAACCGAACACAAATGTTAAAATCGTACCAATAATCAATGCGATTGCAATACCTAGAATGTAGCCGTATATTGGTTTAAATACTGGTATAATAAATAAATTATTTAACACAAACGTTGTCACTCGCACATCAAAAATAGCTATTATAGCACCGCCAATGGCACCTGAAACGAGTACAATAGGTATGAGCCGTTTATACCATAAAATAAGTCCATATAAAATAGGCTCAGTAACACCTGCTAATAATCCTGATAACGTTGTACCTATAGATAGTGATCTTAAATCTTTGTTTCTTCGAGAACGTAAAACGACACCAAACGCAATTCCAATTTGTGCAAAAACAGAAGCAGCAGTAATTGCTATGAATATATCTCCACCATGAGCAAAGTTATCTATCATGATAGGGACTAACCCCCAATGAACACCTAGTACTACTAAGAATGGCCAAAACGATGCGATGATAACCCCAGTTAATATTCTAGAAAAACCAGGCATATAATCGATGCCGATGCCACTGCTCACATATTCACTAAAAGGACCAAATACTAAAACAGTTAATGGCACCATAATAATGAGGCTTAACATAGGAACTAAAAATAATTGCAATACTTTTGGAACCCATCGTTTAAGCAAGCGTTCAAGTGGCGCATAGATGGCAATAGCAATTAATAATGGAAACACTGTAGAAGCAAAATCAGTAACTACCAAAGGCAGACCTATAAAAGTTAGATTTTCTTCTGATTTAAGGAGATTAGTAAACGATGGTTCGAGTAACGACGCTGCAATCACACCACCTATATATGGATTCACATTCAATTTTTTACTAGCAGACATACCAATAAATATCGGTAAAAAGTAAAAAACTCCGTTTGATGTCGCATTTAAAATCGCAAATGTCGCACCTTTGTCGTTAATCCAATTCAATGATTTTAATATTTCGAGTAATGCTTTCAACATACCAGAGCCTGCGAGTGCAGGTAATAGCGGAGAAAACGTTCCCGATATATAACTAAATATGATATTTATAATGTTGCGTTTCCCTGATTCGTTTTCTTCTTTAGCATAAGTTTGACCAATACTGTAATTTTTTACAATTGCGTCATATACATTTGCAACATCATTGCCAATAACAATTTGAAACTGCCCACCTTGTTCTACGACTTGTAAAACTTTAGGCAGTTCATTTATTTTTGAATTATCTGCTTGATCTGTATCTTTCAGTACAAATCTTAAGCGAGTTGCACAATGCTCTAATGATGAGATATTATTTTCTCCACCAACTAAATCAATAATTTCTTTTCCCAAATTGTCATAATTCAATTTTCATCACCCCATTTATAGAAAGTAGATACTGTAGGATATCCTTTTCAATATACAACGATGATACTACAACAAAGAAAGCCCTTACATAAGTAAGGGCGAAATTGATTGCTATTTTCATTTTTTATCACTATTGAATATCCATAAATGAAAATAGATTTCATTTTATGCAAATGGATTTTTAATCACATTTAAAGATGTTTCAATGTTTTGATCATATTTATGTGTTAATAATATTGAAAATAAAATATCTATGACATATTGTACAGAAATAATAATTGGTAATACTTCCATACTCAAAATCAATTTATCATCACTAAATTTAAATATTTGGTCACAAACTTGACCTAATTCTGTATTTATCGATGATGAAATAGCTATCGTATATATACCACGTGCTTTTAAATACTTTGCTATTTCAATAATTGTAGGATTTTGCCCAGTAATTGATATCAAAATCGCTATTTTCTTATCCGTATTTTTTAAATTAGAAATATAATGTTCATTTATACCATCGAAACTATTACTTTCGATACCAATAGATTGAAATTTAAAAGTTGATTGTTGTGCCAAACTGTAACTAATGCCCAAACCATATACGTCAATTTTCTCAACTAGTTTCAGCTTGTTCGCTATGGATTTTAATTGACGTTCATCTATATAAAACTTTGTTTTTTTTTAGCACATGTTCATATAGATTAGGCAACATATGCATAATTTCAGTTATACTGCTCTTTTTATTTAATGGTTCAGCTTCTAACAATTCGTCTAGCTTTTCTGTTTCTAAGTATTCTTCAAGAAATAAAATTTTAAAATGATTATAATTTTTAGCACCTGTTTTCTTACTTAAGCGCACAATGGTAGCCGGGCTAGAATACGTTACTTTCGCCAACTCTTCTGTAGACATATGTTTAAATTTCAATGGATTTTCTATAATATAATTTGCAATGTTTTTTCTGTATTTGTTAAATTATCAATTGATTGTAATACCTCAATAATCACTTTGACTTCTCCTTTCTATATTATCGATTCAATTTTATCAGTGTCTTCGTTATTTATTATAGTCTAAAATGGCATTTTACATTCTAAAAAAGAGTAAAAGAATAACATCTATATAAAAATACAGGAGATGACATGATGCGTAATCAAAAAATTGTGCCACATTTATGGTTTGATACTAAAGCTGAACAAGCTATCGATTTTTATAAAAATGTTTTCCCAGAAACAGAAATTATTAAAAAAGTCACATTACAAGATACACCTTCCGGAGATGCACAACAATTAATTTTTAATATCTTTAATTTTCGTTTTATGGCTATCAACGCTGGCCCTTATTTCGTAAAAAACCCTTCCATTTCATTCACTGTTCTCTTTAAAAAATCTGAAATTGAATTATTAGAAACGGTCTATAATAAATTAGTTGAAAATGGAAAAGCAATCATGCCATTAAATCAATATGATTTTAGCGAAAGGTACGGATGGGTACAAGATCAGTACGATGTATCTTGGCAATTATTAGTCACTAATGATCCTATTACACATCGCATAGAACCCACACTATTGTTTATGAATGAAAATGTCGGACGTGCCGAAGAAGCCATCCATTTCTATAACAAGGTATTTAAAAATAGTGAACCAGGCGATAAATTCTATTATCCTGAGGGTCTTGAACCAAATAAAACTTCTCAGTTGGCGCATGCACGTTTTAAAATTGAAAATCAATGGTTCACATGCATGGATAGTGCTTATGATTATGGCTATCAGTTTAATGAAGGCATTTCACTTATGGTTACCTTAGAGGATCAAGGTGAAATTGATGACTATTGGGAGAAATTATCCACTATCCCTGAAGCAGAACAATGTGGCTGGTTAAAAGATCCATTTGGCGTATCTTGGCAAATTGTCCCTGAACATGTGGATGAAATGATGGCACATGATTCTCCTGAACAACTTAAACGTGTCACAGAAGCTTTTCTGAAAATGAAAAAATTCGACATCGCTACTTTAGAAAAAGCATATCACGGTGAGTAATGATTAAACGATAGCGTCTGTAAAAACCATCTCACTACTATAGAAAAAAGAGAGTAACATCATCAAACCGATTCAATATATTGGTTAACGATTTACTCTCTTTTCATTTAATTTAAAACTTGATAATTTAATCCTAACGCACCGGATTCAAATGTCTCGCTCTTTATTAGTTTGAGATCAACTTTATCATGAATATTTTGAAATAACGGTAATCCTTTACCTATTAAAGTAGGCGATATTGTTATTTTATATTCATCCACTAAATTAAGTTGCATTAAATAATGTGCAAATCTTGGACTGCCTAACACGACAATATCTCCGCCTTCTTGCTGTTTTAATTTATTAATTTCTTCTTCAACATGATCTTTCACCAATTTTGAGTTACTCCATTCTACATGATTCAATGCTTTTGAAAATACAACTTTTTCAACATTTTCAATCCATTGAGCATGATTCAATTCGTGCTCATTTGCATTTTCATCAGATGGTACCGTCGGCCAGTAATCATCATACATCATTTCATATGTCTTACGTCCCCAAACAATCGTATCTGTATTACTCAGTACATCATCCGCAAATTTTTCCAATTCTTCATTATAGGCAACCCAACCGATGTCCATTGCACCTTTAGGACCCTCTACAAAACCATCTAGCGTACTATGCAAAAATACTATAAGTTTTCTCATATTCATCATCACTCCCTAATTTGAATTATTATAGCTAAATGTAACCAAGTATTACTACATCATTACCCATTTGCATATTTAATCATTCAAAGATATGCCATTAAAAACATTGAAGTAAAATCCAAGCTGCTTAGTACTATTGTCATCTTATTTCTTACTCAATTGAATGAACAAATTCAAAAATCCATATCCTACCTAAAAATTAAAACCAACAATTAACTATACAAAAAACCCGACTTCTTTATTAAGAAGCCGGGACCAAATTTATCATGTTAATTTAATTTTTATACTTTATTTTTAAAATTATGACTTACAGTTTATGCAGTAACCCATTGTGAAGCGCCTTCTGTATCATAAAGTTTTTGCGCTGCAGCATCTTGTACTGATTCTGGTGCTGAAGCAGCTGGTTGACCTTGATACTCAGCTGGAGCTACTGAATCCCATGTACTTTGTAAGAATTGGAACTTACCAGAAGCACCTGATGATGGATTTGTAGCATGGATGTCGCCACCTGATTCACGTTGCGCGATTTGTTGTAAGTGCGCATTAACACCTGATGATGAACTTTCTGAAGCTTCACTTGAACTTGATTCGTTTGAACTAGATTCATTTGAGCTTGATGCAGATTGTGTTGTTGCCTCTTGTTGTGGTTGTTGTGTTGCTTCAGTTTGTGGTGCAGCTTCTTGTGCTGGTTGTTCAGTTGAAGCTTGCTCAGTTTGTTGTGGTTGTTCTACTTGTTGTGGTTGCTCAGCAGTTTGTTGTGAACTATTGTCTGTAGCTTGTTCTGATGAAGCATTAGATCCTTCGCCTGAACCTTCACCATAGCTCCAGCTAAAGTTTTCACCATCTGATTGGAAACTATAATCTGTATTATTATAGTTAAAGTTGATATTATAAGCACCATCTTGAATAGGCGCCGCGTTTAATGATTCTGGATTTGATTGCGCTTGTTGTGCTAATTGTGCTTTGTCAACGCCTTGTTCTGAAGCGTCTGCTGAATTTCCTGCTGCTATTCCTGTTACGCCAAGTCCTACTGCTAATGTTGATGCAATTACTGTTTTTTTCATTATTAATAATCCTCCTAAGAGATTGTTTGTATTTTTAAAATTTAATAAATTAGCTTGTAATTTCAACCGTCAATAAATAAGTTTACTTTTTACAACTAATTTGTATTTCCTACTATAACACCTATAAAAAGCTTGTAGGTTACAGTGAAGTTAAAAAAACAAGCTCTTTTTTACATCCTAATTACGTTATATATTACACTCAAATCAGGAATTTCTACCTAAAAATCCTTTCATGTACACCTTGTAGTGTATTTATAAACTTTTGTGGATGTAATCGTTTTGTAATTAGTGTGAAAAAAGATATATATTTGCACTCCAGAAAACATTAACATTGCTTACTATATATATTTAAAAACATTCAAATTAACTACTTTACTAAATACGTTTTAAACAGCACATTTGCGTTTTGCGCAACAAAATTTATCTCAAAAGAATTCTATTGACTGACCAACTTGATATACTTATAAATAAAAAAGCTGAGACATATATGTCTCAGCTTTAAATATTTATCTTAAGTTCATTACTACACTTAATTTTTTATGCAGTAACCCATTGTGAAGCGCCTGCTGTGTTGTAAAGTTTAACAGCTGCTGCGTCTTGTACTGCTTCAGGTGCTTCTGTTGGTGATACACCTTGATATTCAGATGGTGCTACTGAATCCCATGTGCTTTGTAAGAATTGATATTTACCTGCTGCACCTGATGATGGGTTAACAGCTTTAAGGTCGCCGCCTGATTCACGTTGCGCGATTGCTTGTAAATGAGAGTTAACATTTACTGATGAACCTTCTGAAGCTTCACTTGAACTAGATTCATTTGAAGTTGATTCATTTGAGCTTGAAGTAGTTTGTGTAGTTGCTTCTTGTTGTGGTTGTTGTGTTTCTTCAGTTTGTGGTGCAGCTTCTTGTGCTGGTTGTTCAGTTGAAGCTTGCTCAGTTTGTTGTGGTTGTTCAACTAGTTGTGGTTGCTCAGCAGTTTCTTGTGCTGGTGCATTAGTTGAACCTTGTCCATAGCTCCAAGTCCAATATTGACCATCTGATTGGAAACTATAGTCAGTATTATTATAGTTAAAGTTAATGTCGTAAGCACCGTCTTGAACTGGTGCTGCATTTAATGATTCTGGATTACTTTGAGCTTGTTGTGCTAATTGTGCTTTGTCAACGCCTTGTTCTGAAGCGTCTGCTGAATTTCCTGCTGCGAATCCTGTTACGCCAAGTCCAACTGCTAATGTTGATGCTACTACTGTTTTTTTCATTATTAATAATCCTCCCAGAAGATAATTTTTAGATTTTATTATTTTTAAGATTTAATGTTGAATTTCAATTACCTTAAATAGATAATTTACTTTTTCAACTGACTCACAAATAACACTATAACATCCATAAATAGCATGTAGGTTACAACGAAATTAAAATACCCCCTTACTTTTTTACATCCTAATGACACGCGCCATAGGATTTTATATACCATAAACACCCACTCAAAACTATCATGAAAGTCATGAGTTACTTAATTCAGCCATAAAATCTTGTAATATTCATGTAATTTTTGCGACAACTATACATGTTTTTCAATGGTTAATAAAGAAATCTCGCCTTATAAAAATAAAAGATATGTTGTTATTACACCTCAACATATCTTTTATTAATTAACTACTATTATTTTACAAACGACATTTTTATATTTATTAAACCATTCCGAGACATTTGCACACACGTTCCATACCATTTATCCGTTAAGTGAAAATACATTCATTTTAGGTTGGCTATTTTTCTTCTTTCTTGGTGGATACATCGGAGCTAACTATGAAAAAACGATAAATTTCTTACATCAATATATATTTATCATTCTATCATTAGCTATCATTGCCTTTACCTATTTCGTACTATTTACAGAACACGATTTCTGGAATGTGACTAGCTTTACTTATGCACTTACTTCGTATCATACATTTATGTTTTTACTACTTCTTGGTATATGCATCCATTTTAAGACAATAATGTATGGATCTATCAATTTAATCAGCACTTTCTCGTTTTTCATTTATTTAATGCATCCACTTATTTTAGACGCTTTATATAGTTACACCTCCACTTTTGAAAATGCTACCATTATTTTTGTAGCAATTTCATTGCTCTTTATCATATGATTATGTGTAGGTGTTGGCATTTTGCTTCGTGAGTTTTACATTTTTAGATTTTTAATTGGTAAGCAGCCATATAGATTAAAAATTTATTTAAGTGAATAAATTTTGAACATATGATTAGTATGCTTCACACCTATCTAAATAATATTTCCTCATTAACCTGTCACATCCTAGCACTTTTTAATAAATCAAGACAGATTTAATCTCATTTATGTACTATTCAAAAATTAATTTGATACTTAAGAACGAATTAACCATACAAATTAATTCTCTGCAAATCACATCACACACTATATTAATACAATCGCTTTCATTTTATTAATGATTACTGTTATACTTGAAATAATTTATGTTTTGAATTAATTTTTATATGACAATATTTGATATAGATGGAGGCTCAAACCTAAATTGAAACTAGAGGTAAAAGAACAAATTATCGAAAATGCTATCTCCTTATTTTCTGAAAACGGCTATGAAGGAACTACACTAAACCGAATTGCGAGTAGCGTGGATATTAAAAAAGCAAGTTTATACTATCATTATGCAAACAAAGACGAAATTTATCGATCTTGTATTAATTCATGTTTTAATTATTTTAGCTGCTTTATAAAAGCAGCACATGAGGATACACAATATTCAATTGAAAACTTACATCAATTTTTATTTGATTTTATTTTCAATATTGACGAAAAATATATCCGCCTTTATTTGCAACTTTCTTATGCACTATTTCAGTTCAAAGATGAATTTTTACAACACATCAAAAATATTCACCAAATCTTAGATACTAACATTGCAAATTACTATAATAGTATTGAAATTTCAGTGAATAAAGACGAATTCACTACAATGATTCTTATGTTTTTAGAAAGTTGGTATCTTAATGTTGCTTCATTCATAGATATGGAACAATAGAAAAATTTAAGTCTTCCTTTGAATCTGAACTTACTTCGTTATTTAAAGCAATCTAAGTAAACTCATAAAATGAGATTGTCATGATTCCAATTCTAAAGCGATTAGACACCCTTTAGACATCAGTCAGTCTTCTCTCTACATACATTGCACACCGATTATCTTTATTAAAGTTTTTGTAATAAACATAATTAAAAAGCCTATTCAATTTTTGTATTGAATAGGCTTTTTATAATACTTTAAAATGGATTTTGATTCAGCCATTGTCCACCATCCATTGTCATACATGCACCATTAATATAACTCGCATCCTCTGACATTAAGAATTTTGCCAAACCTGCGATTTCTTCAGGTTGACCCATCCTTTCAAGTGGGACACTATCCAGCGTTTGTTGTTTTGCTTCTTCTGATAAACTTAGCTTTCCCGATCCACCTGTATTATCGATTGGCCCTGGGGCAATTGCATTGACATTAATGCCATATTTAGAGCCCCATTCAACAGCCAGTGTTCGAGTCATTGATAACACGCCTGCTTTTGCACTTGCTGAATGTATCACACCTATACCAGCTCTCCATGCATAAGTCGCAACCATATTAATAATACGTCCACGTTGACCATTTTTAATCCATTCTTTTCCTACAGCTTGTGTACAGTGCCATGTCCCATTAAGGACAATATCAATGACAGAATGCCATCCATTATATGATAAATCTTCAGCTGCACATAGAAAGTTACCTGCTGCATTATTAACCAAACCATCTATTTTGCCAAACGTTTCAACTGTTTTATCCACTGTATATTGCACTCTTTCAGGATCTCGCACATCCATATCTATGCAAAGAATTTGTCCTTCATATTGTTCTATTTCTTCTTTTGCCGCTTCTAACCGTTCCAATGAGCGACCCGTTATAACCACTTTTGCACCCGCTTCAGCAAATTTTTGCGCCATTGCTTTGCCCATGCCACTACTTCCACCAGTCACCATCATCACTTTACCATTCATGTGCATTCTCCTTTTAAAAACGATTTATACTAAAGCGTCTAAATATTTTTAGTAAGCGCTTACAATTAGTATAACAAATATCTTGCAAATTTATAATAATTCATCTGTTTTGAATGTATTTACCATATAAAATCCCTACGTTTTGAACCATAAGCTCAAAAAATAGGCTGTAACATTAAACATGCCTCAGCCTATTTCCTATTTCAAACCACTCTATTTATGAATCTTATTTTCAAAATAGTGACATAAATAACCACCTATTGCAAAAAACATGAGTAAACCTCCAATAATGACAAATGAAAATCCAGATTCTACTAAATACCAAGGCTCTTTCAATATGCCATTTTCATTTACATAACTTGGAATTAAAAGAAAACTAATCCCTAACGATGCACCTAAAACAATACTTATAATACTTGCAAAAAATAACTTTTTATTCATAAACTTATTATGCCTCCTAAATTTTTAAATTTACTTGATGTCATCTATTATTGAATAAGCTTATTTTATTTAAAAGAAAGCATTGCTAGCATTTTAAAATATGCGCGCTAGGTGAACTTGCGGAGCATGTAAAGTATCACTAGCGTTCGCTTAACCACACTTTTTATAAACAAAATACGATTTAAAAGGAACACATTTAACATATGAATTTTGGCACTCAAATTAAAATGATTCGAAAAGAAAATCAACTGACCCAAGAACAATTTGGCAATCAATTAAATATTTCACGACAAACTGTATCTACATGGGAGAATAATCGTTACTTACCGGATATTGAAATGTTAGTAGAAATTGCCAAAACCTTTAATTTATCTCTAGATGATTTAATCTTAGGTAATTCTGTGGTAAAGGATAAATTAGTTAATGATACGAAGTTTGTGAAACGCATTCGCTTAAGTATATTAAGTATGATATTTATCTTAATTGCTATAGTATCCGCATTGCTTTTCACAAGTTTACCTTCACATGTCTCTCAAGATGGTGTGTTACAAGAACCCTGGTTTCTAGTTATTCTTGCATTTTTCTCATTATTAACTGGTTTAATCATTGGTATGGTCAATTTAGTATTAATATTCATCAATTACTATAAATACGCACGCCGAAGAAAATAGTGTATTGTATGACTTTGTTTGTCATTTTACATTCATTTGCTATAATGATGTTTAAATAAAATAGTTCTCTTATTAAGAGTGAGTGGAGGGACTTGGCCCTATGAAACTCCAGCAACAGCAGTCATATGCGATGTGCTAAATCCAACAACTCAGTATGACGATTGAGTTGAAAGATGGGAAGTTGTGTGGATGCTCTTCTTATCTAAGAAGGGCTATTTTATTTATAAAAATTAAAAGGCGGTTATTTTTATGAGATCTCTACACACACTATTTAAACAATTAGAAAAATGGGAATAGTATCAACCTAAAAACATGGCGAGTAATATGAATAAAATGCAACATATTCAAGACATTAAAAAGCAAATTTGGAGACGTATTGATATAAATGATTATAAACAAGTGATACTAGAGAAAAATAAATAAAAAAATGGTTACCAATACCTTTATATCTCCTGGTATTGGTAACCTATTTAAAATTTTATGTTCTGTAATAAAATGAATTATTGCGCTAATGAACGGATAAATTCAGCTTTGCTGATTGAACTTGCTTGTTGCCATTGTTGTCTCAACCTTTGATCTAAATGAGATGGTTCAGCAACAATATCCCTCAATATACTACTTAATATCTCAAATTGTACTTCCTCAAAAAGATTGTTCTCTGGCGTAACATCCTTATTGTGAGATGTCTCGTTGTATCCTAAGATGACTAAATTGTAATCAAACGCCGCTCTTACAGCATCTAATATTTCATTACCTTTATTTATATCTAAATAAATATCACATGATTTATATAACGAAATAAATTTTTGCCTTTTGGCATTTGGATATAAATTTACATTGTCATATTTATTGAGGCTTAATAACTTCATAGACATTTCTGTTAAAGCTGCAACATGAAACTCTAGATTTGGATGGGCTTGTACGATTTCTTCTAAATGCGGGATTTGGTCTGAATTTGTCAAAGTTAATACCTGATTAGAATGACGATTCTCTTTCACAAATCTATAAACATATCCTGATTGGAAGATACGATTTTTATATTGTTCATCGATGAGCTCTATTACTTTTTCATACGCTGAAGGACTAGGCAAAATAATTTTAAAATTTCGTTTTTCTTTTGCCAGTGCATTTTCCATATGTTTCATAATTTCAGGCGTAATATCTCCCTGCCAAAAAATAGAGTCGTTTCCATATTCAGACAAACCATTTAATACGGCAGAAGAAATCGATAGTGAATTAATCATAAAGTTTTCAGACTCAAGCTGCGCAACTTCTAAGTAAAAATTGACAAACTGTATCTTTGAATGGAAGAAATAGGCTTTGTTTTTCCAAGTTAACATGATGTCATTAGTCACAAAATTTTCTACCATCATTACTTCATTATTATAGTTAAAATACCTTTTCAAAATGCTTTTTTGTGAGTTTGCGTCCAATACCACTTGTGCGTATCGCTTACCTACTTTATTGTAATAATCTATGTATTGCGTATGCCCGCGTTTATTTAACCATTCTACACGTTCAACAATTCTATGTTTATAATTTGCTTTATAAATAATTCTCGCTTTCACCTCATCTAAATTTTTGATAAAGGCAGTATTATTATTACCTTCTATCGTCCAAAATCTTGGAATCGGTACTTCATTAAAAAATAAAGGTTGTGAAGTTGTTTCAGGATTATTCGCGAAAAAAGCGTAAGGTGTTAATATATCATCTGGTAAAAATCCATTTTCTTCAATAACGATTGTTTTGCGTTGCTTACCAGCATGTTTAAAAGATTTATATAAGATAATGGCTTTTTTATCAAAAACATCGAATAAATTAATCATATAGCACCTCACTAATCAAATTGTTCCATTTTTGTACGACAACCGGTTGGGTAAAGTTTTCAGCGATTTCATATGAAGCTTGATTAAATCGGCTTGTGTCATTATCGAAATAATTAACAATACCTTCAGCAAGGTGATCTATAATTTCAGATTCTTTATCCTCATTTAAATCAATCGGTATTAAATAACCATTTTTTTGATGCTTAATAAACGTTGGGTTACCATAGTTCACATCAAAACCAATCATACCTAAACCTGAACCGATAGCTTCCATTAATGTAAGACCGAAACCTTCGCTAGTTGAACCCGATAAGAAAAGTTCATAATCTTGATAAACTTGATTTAAATTAACATGTCCTTTTAATGTGATATAATCTTCAGCATGATTTTCTTGAATTAGTTTACTTAATAATTGTCTTTGGCCACCTTCGCCATAGATATCAAATGTTATTTCAGGAACAGATGCTTTCGCTTTCAATACGGCTTTTACTAACCAGTCGACATGTTTTTCAGTCGCTAGCCTTGAGGCTGTAATGATTGAGTAAGGTTTTCTACGATTTGGCTTCACTAACGTACTTAAACTACCTACAGGAATTGTATAAATTTTAGGCTTCCTATGATAATTTTTTTCAAATTGTTGTGCTAACAACTGATTTTGAATATCCGTTGCTGTAATAAAGAAATCAATCTCATGTGCATTCATAAACACATATTCGTAATGATTATTCCATAATATGTATGTATCATTTGTTGTCGATTCATTATAATGTTCAGCATGAATCACAACTCCTAAGCGTGCTGGTCCTTTATTTTGCAACACCGTTTGTCCAATATCTTTTGAGCGATCTACAATCAACATATCTTTATCTGTTAAATGCAATTTTTCTAAAAAACAAGCTATTAATGCTTGCTTACCGTACAGAATATTATCCTCAAAAACAAACATACTTTCCTCATCATTAACATATTCGTTATATGCAATGGATCCATCCTCATTATAAAAGGACCTCATATATAATTTGGCCGAATTATCCTCAGGTGCAAAGTACTCAGACAAAACGCGTACATAAGAGTAATAGTCTCTCCTAAGCAACTTGCCTCTAGAAATGTATTCCACTCTATCTACAACATCACTATCTTCATTTTTTAAATAACATACTAAATAATTACTATTGTGATTAAAATGGATTTTTCGAGTTTTACCTTGATTTTCAACTTTAGTGATTTCTGAATACAATGGTTTGATAATTTCATCTACAGTCACACTTGTAGGTGCTATTTTAATATCTGTAAAATACTGATACAGCCAGATGATTTCCTCATTTTTAAATCCTATATTTTCAGTCAATGTTTGAATGTTTTCATTCTTAATAAAATCTAAAAACACAAATTTTATCGTTTCATTACATTTTCTCAATAACTGCGCTCTATAACGTTGTGCATATTCCACACCACTACTCGCCCAGCCAATCCCAAAATTAATATTATAGATTGTCACCTATTTCACCTCTATATGCATTTGTCTATGACTCTATATAAATAACTTCACTAACCCCATTAGCATTAACAACACAATAATCAATTTACAAATAAATGTAAGCGTTAAAAATTGTTTCTTTTCTTTTTGGAATTCTTTATCAGCGTCATATGCGTTTAATTCCGCTTCAATTTCTTTATTCAATTGCTCAAGTTCATGATCTTCAATTTCTTTTTCACTCATATAAATACCTTCTTTTTATAATTTCTACAATCAAATCATAACAAATCCATTGTCCAATACATAAATAACTGTCTCTCTATCTAATCATCTAAAACGTAGATGATTAGCCCCAAATTTGAAGTAACACGTCCAAATGCGATTGTGTCAACACTACTGCTACATGCACTTGTTGCTCAGTTAAACCACATAAATCCCAAGTACTACTGCTACATGCCTCTTATTTCAAGTATACCTTTAATTAACCATCTTTGGCGACGTATTGCAAACTTATTTTCAGAAAAATCGGATAAAAGATTTTTCTTTTGTTTGTTGTACTTAAAAACAATATTATTTTGATTGTTTTTGGTTACTAATACTGCCATAGGGCACATACTTCACTTTCGTATCTTTTGGTAAGCCTTCATATTCATTAAATAACGTTTGATACTTAGCACTTGTTGGTGTGGCGTGATGTAAATAATGTTCAAAAGGTAATTTTTCCATACTATAAATTCTTTGCTTAGAATCTGCGTGAACGGCTTCTTTTAGCTGACTAATTCTTGCTTCATTTGCAGCGTGAATATTGTAGAATACCCCTAAATACATCACTGCACAAAAGATAGCTAATCCAGTAATCCACTTTTCTGATTTCCTGTTAAACACTTCCAGTTGCGCAAGTAAAATTAATAATATGACAACATAAATTGCATATACTGTGTAAAAATTACGTGGACCTATGGGTGATACGATGATTAAAGGACCACACACAAGTATGATTGACGCGATTAATAAGTAAAGCGTATATCGAACTTCCTTTTGAGATATGACCGTATGGATAGCCAAGATCAATGCACACAAAAAGATAAAACATACCATAGTATTTAAAATATTAGTAAGTGTAATCATGTGAAAATGTTGTAATTCAAATTGTTTAAAAATAAAAAAATAATATATCGGTAATAGCGTTAAGCCACATACGATGAACCAATATCTACTTGTATATGTTTTCGTCATTTGTCGTGTTTTATACAACATAACAAGTAAGATACCAACGATTATCGTAATAATCACAATTTGATTAAAGAAAATCCAATCCGGCAATATGGTTGTTACCGTTTTATAAACTTTATCAACGATACCCGTATCACTAGAGACCTGTTGATAATCGCTACCTTCAAAAAATATTTTGCGATAGTTCGGATTCAAAAACATAATGATTGTCCCTAAAGCAGAAATGAACCATCCTACAACAAATTTAGGATACGCTTTTTTATAGAAATATATATGTAATACAAGTGCGATTGCTATGATTAATGTATTAAATAATGTTGCATTTTCAATGAAAAATTGACCACCAAAACACACGCAATAAAAAATGATATTCGTACTTGGTTTATGACTGTTCCGGTAAAATAGTACCGTTACAATAAACCATAGAATAAATAATACACACAGCGTTGCTGGTACATAATTATAAAATCCTGCAAACCAGCCATACGTTTGTTTATAGATTTCATTTGGCATTGTCACCATTAAAATAAATGCCGCTAAACAAATGATAGAAGTCTGTTTATGTTTAACAAATTGACTGATGACCCATATGATCAACATGCTAAATACGGCATACGCCAACCACCTAAACCAGTCAAATCGAACTGCTACAATTTCAAACAAATTACCAAGATAACGGCCGTTTAAATTAGCAAAATGTTCTTGCAACATTTGAATACCATATTGACTATACCAGTCCCAGTCATCATGGGTTAATGGCGTAAAAATAGCCATTAGTATATAAAAAATAAATAATCCTGTAAGTATTAGATGGATTTTATTTATATGTAAAGCTCTCATTTCAGTCCACCTCGCAATCACTTAAATTGGTTTGGCGTATGATATAGAGCGGTCGTTGTTTTACTTCATAATAAATTCTGCCTATGTATTCTCCAATGACCCCTAATGATGTTAACTGAACACCACCTAAAAATAATACTGCGACAATCGTTGTGAAATAACCTGGCGTCGAAACACCATAACTGACTGTATAAATAAAATTAAATAATATATAAAGGAAACTCATCGCGCACACAAATAAACCAAAGTATAAAATGGCACGTAACGGTTTATTATTAAATGAAATGAGACCATCTATGCCATAATTCAATAAAGAACTAAACGTCCACTTAGACTCACCATCGGCACGTACAACATTTTCATATTCAATCACTTTAGGTTCAAATCCAATCCAAGCAAATAAACCTTTAGAAAATCTATTGTATTCTCCTAAGTTCACTACTTCTCTGATCGCACGTTGGCTCAATAATCTAAAATCCCCTACGCCGTCTTCTAAATCCACATCTACAATTTTATTAATTACTGCATAATATAATTGAGATACAGTCTTGCGAATGACGTGTTCACCTGTTCTATCTCTTTTTGCCACAACCTGGTCTTCACCATCTCTATAATGAGCAATCATCTGTGGAATAAGGGTTGGCGGGTGCTGCAAGTCACCATCTAATATAACTAATGCTTCCGCTTCAGTACTCGCACATAATCCAGCATACATTGCAGATTCTTTTCCGAAATTTCTTGAAAATGATATGAACTTTACCGCATGATCTCGCTGTGCTAATGCTTTAATAATGGCTAGTGTGCGATCCTTACTTCCATCATCTATAAAAAGCAATTCATATTTATAATTGTTGCTGATACTATCTCGTTGCATAATTTCAGTTAATTTGGCATATGTTTGTTCTAGCACTGATGCCTCATTAAAACATGGAATTAAAATTCTAATCATAAAATACAGTGCTCCTCTTTCGATTTTAATTATATAAATATTAATATATTTCATATTATACAATATTAAAAGTAGAATGTAGTATCTATTTTTTCATCACTCGGTAATTAATTAAATTTTAATTCTAATGATTCTTTTTATTCTCACATTTAAACAAAAAGAATCCAGAAGGTTCTGTGTCAATTATTGATACGTCCGGTTCACCATCTAAATTAAATCAAACAAATGTAAACACCGTTCCCCTCACACAGGCACATATGAACGACTCTATTCGCGAATTAGGTCCTGATAAATCAACAGCTTACCTAAATTTAGAACCTGAGTACATCGTTCCTGATGAACATGGGAAATACGCTTATGTCACAATTCAAGAATCTAGTGCTATAGCGAAACTAGATATTGAAAAAGGTGAATTCGTAAAAGTACAAGGTTTGCCTTATAAAGATCATTCTTTACCAGAAAATGCTATGGACCCTTCAGACAAAGATGGTAAAAAAGCATTACGCCCTGTCCCTGTGCTCGGCATGTTACAACCAGATGGTATTACCGCATATGAATATAATGGCGAAACATACTTATTAATTGCTAATGAAGGTGATGCACAAGACTATGATGGCTATAGTGAAGAAGTCCGTGTCAAAGATATTAAAGACGATATCAAACTAGATGCTAAATACTATGAAGGCTATACACAAGCAGAACTAGATAAACTTGTAGCCAATGGATTATTTGATGATGATCAATTAGGTAGATTAAAAGTGACAACTTCTCATAAATTTAGAGATAAAAATGGAAAATATAATGCACTCGTATCGTTTAGCGGTCGCTCATTTTCTATATTAAAAGGCTCTGATTTATCTATGGTTTACGATAACGGTAGCGACATCGAACAACGCATAAAAGATATTTTACCAGGGCGCTTTAATGCTAATTACGAAGACTTTAATGATATAGAAGTAGACGGAAGAAGTGATGACAAAGGTCCTGAGGTTGAATCCATCGAAGTTGGAACCATCGGCAATCAAACGTACGCCTTTGTTGGCTTAGAACGCGTAGGCGGTGTGATGATTTATAACATTACAAACCCAACTACACCTCAATTCACACAATACTTATACGATGAAGAAAATAAAGATATCTCTCCCGAGGGCATTACATTTGTATCATCAGAAGACAGCCCTACTGGTAAACCCATGTTAATGGTGTCATTCGAGTTATCAGGAACAACATCTACATTTGAATTAAATGAAATTGATGAAACTTTTGACCAAACCCACCCGGACGGACAAAATGATACTGATAATGCACAACAATCTAATAACAGTGATGAACATGATGATACAGATGAAACGAAAGGTGAATATAATACCGATGTTGAAACACAAGATGATGAGGAGGATACTGTAGCGACACAAGATAATGATAGTGTAACTTCAGTAACAAATATAGAAGATAATGTGATTGAAAACATTGGTAAAAGTCCTGCTATCAATCAAACTACAGACATTGATAATTCGGATAATCTAAATTCAGAAAATATAGTAGCAGTCCATCATGGACCAACGCATTTAAATAATAATGCGACATTAAACATTTCTAAAATTTCTAGATCATTTGTAAACGAAGCATCTAATCATACATTGAAAATGAGTGATGCGAATACACGACTAAACCATAATCAATATCAGCTAGCTACAAAAAAAACTAACCAAATAAATCATCAAAAGATTATAAATATGAATAGTCCTATCGCAACAAATACTGAAATAGAACATCCCGAAGCTAAAAATGAAGGCAACCATTCAATTAATAAACAACAACTCCCTAACACAGGTCAAAGTCAAAACCATGCCCCACTTTGGTCATCTTTAATTTTAGGTGTTGCTTTACTACTAATTGGTAGAAAACAAAAATCAAAATAATCATATAGCAATAAGTTATTTTAAATAATTTAAATATCTTTTATCCGCTTCAATAACGTAATAATTTATAAAAGTTGTACTTGTCCTTTCAGTTTATTCATATACTATCCATATCATTAACTAAGCCGAGGCATTTAATCATGTCTCGGCCTAGCTAAAATCCATAAATAATTAGTTCTAATCTATCAGGATTAGAACTTTTTATAAATTTGAATTTTTATTCTAATAAATATTCAAATCAAAATTGAACGTTATCTTTTTATTGTTTAATCGATATTCCTCATTTAATTCAGGACCACAACTATTTGAACCTATACCGCTTTGTGCATAATCGACATATAAATATGTGTTATTTTCTATTTCCAATTCATCCACATGTTTTGCCTCTGTTAATTGATTTAAAGAATAATGTGATGCGTTAAAGCTGAATGTATCTTCACTAGTGATAGTAAGCGTATGCTCATTGTTGGTAATATTCATAATTGTTGTTTGATTATGACTACCAGCTTCTTGAGGTTTAATATGCACATCACCATTATTTGTCACCGTTGTTTCAAACATGTCTAAGTATGTTGCTATCCCTTTATCTTGATAGCTACTCATTGGACCATTTCCATAGTAATTTATTTGTTCATATGTTGAAGGTAAAGTTATTAGTAAACCAAATCTTGGTAAAAATGGTGCGTTGTTATCTTTTTCTAAGTTATAATCTACATTTACTTTTCCATCTTGATAAACCGTCCAAGTAAGTGATCCTTTCAAAACTGGCGGCACGGCTTCTGACTCTATATTAATTTCAAAAACGAGACTGATATTAGACTCATCTTCAATTATTTTATAATTTGTCACAAGTGTTTGAATGTTATTATAACCAGAATATAACCACTCTTTTTTAATATATGCATCATTATCTATCGGGGCACGCCAAATTTTAGTTTCGGTATTGTTATTGAAAATGATTTCATTATTGTGAAGCACTGATTTTAAGCATCCTTGTTTCTTGTCAAAACTATATGCATATTTGTTGCCTACCGAAATATTAATCGAATGTTCCATATCTTTGCATTGAAACTCCATTTTTTCTTCATTGAGATATGGTAATGCTCGACGTTGATAAATAATTTGATCATGTCCAACCTCAAAATACTTATCTCTATAGCTTTCTTCTTCTTTTAATTTATAACGAAGCATCAAACTACTTATATTATCAAGCGTTACATAATCTCTTAAATCAAAAGTTTGGCTTATATGAGGCGCGAAAGCAGTTAATGGAATATTAAACACCTTTCTCTCACCATCTAAATAAATAGCTTCTCCCTCAACAATCAAACTATCCTCCGCATTTGTAAAATCAAATTGATTCTTCAATGTAAACCGATAATCCTCTTCGTTAACCAATCTCAAAGGTCTATGTTCATGTTTAAACTCATAATAACCTTCATGTGGAATTCGATCTGGCGAAACAATACCATCAACACAAAAATTACCGTCATGTAAGGCCTCACCAAAATCTCCACCATATCTAAAAATTGGTTTACCTTCCTTTATCCCAACCTGAATGCTATGATCACACCATTCCCAAACAAAACCGCCAATAAAACTATCATATTTTTCAATTAATGTTTGATATGCATTAAGATCTCCTGGTGAATTTCCCATTGCATGTGCGTATTCACATAATATAAACGGTTTATCTAATTTGGGATTTTCTAGATATGTTTCTAAAATTTCTTCTGGAGAAGCATACATTCTACTTATCATATCAACATTGGACATATCATAATTTTTTTCTTTATCTCGATACAATGCACCTTCATAATGTAATGGTCTTGTCGTGTCTAATTGCTTTGCCCGTTCCAATCCTTTAACCATATTGATGCCAAATCCAGATTCATTACCTATTGACCAAGAAACAATAGAACTATAGTTTTTTAATGGCTTGATAGAGGCTTCTATTCTTTCAATAATAGATGTTTCAAATTTTGGATTATCAGCAATAATATTAAAGTGTTCTGTATTTTCTTCTCCATATAACCTTACTACACCATGAGTTTCTAAATCTGCCTCACTCATTACATAGAAACCATATTGGTCAGTCATTTCATAAAATAATGGTGCCTTCGGATAATGCGCAGTACGAATCGCATTAAAATTGCCTTGTTTCATTAATTTTAAATCTTTTTCAAAATCTCTTTCATACATGACAAAACCATTTTGAGGATGGCTATCATGGTAATTTACTCCCCGTATTTTAATTGATTTTCCATTAATATAGAATTGATTATCTTGTATTTTAACTTCTCTTATTCCAATTTTCTGAGTGATTACTTCGTTTTCTGTTTCAATAATTATCTTATAAAGTACTGGATTCTCAGATGACCATAATTGTGGATTATCTATTACAAATTGATGATGCTTTGAAACAATTGCGCGATCTATTTCTAGCCCTTTAGGATTATATAAAACCAAGTTAATATTCCCTAAATGATGCTTTCCTTGTAAAGTGAAATTTATTTTTCCATTATTAGATTCATGGTTTATTGTTGTCTCAATTTTAAAGTCGTCCACGCGCGATTTAGATCTTTTTAATATATATACATCTCTAAAAATACCTGAATGACGAAACATGTCTTGATTTTCAAAATATGTTCCATCAGAGTACTTAAGTACAATGACTTCAATTGAATTTATTCCTTTTTGAACATATGGTGTAATATCAAACTCTGAAATTGAATGTGCAATTTGACTATATCCTACAAACTGTTCATTGATCCAGATATAGAATGCACTATCGACACCTTCAAAGTTCAAATGATAATCGCTTTGTTCATTATAGTCATTTATTTCAAATGAACGTTTATATCGACCACATGGATTTTCTCTAGGCACGTATGGTGGATTAAACGGTATAGGGTATTGTGTATTTAAATACTGAATCTGATCAAACCCATACAAATTCCATACAGATGGTACTGTTAAATATTGCTCTTTGCTATTAATATCTTCATTTGTATAGTCTTCCAATGAATTAAAAAATTCAAATTGCCATTTACCATTAAGTAATGTGATATTTTGAGTTTCATATCTCGTTTTGAAATCATAATCTTTTTCTCCAAGCTGATATGGTATATAAAAAGCTCTTCTAGGCAACAAATTCACATTTTGTTTTTCTAAATCTTCATGAAATTTTTCTTTAAACATATGACATCCCCCTATTTAATTCTTTCTCTATGTTCTCGTTGACGTTTAAATTGCAAAGTCTTTTCAATATCCGTTAAAAAATCTCCTTTCAAATTAAAGGCTTTGTGATATAAAAATGCAGTTAAACAAACGAATAACAGTGGTGCTATGATAATCATTATTCTTAAGCCATTAATTGTAACGAGTGATTGTGACTCATTTGGCGTGTATCCCAGAATTGATAATCCGACACCAACTATTAATGCTGCAACAGCTTGTGAAGCCTTAGTTAAGAAAGTGTTTGTTGACGTGATGATACTCTCGTTGCGTTGTCCAAATTTAACTTCACCATAATCAATAACATCAGCTAATGAAACTGTTGTAATACCTATCATGAAGCCAGAACCAATTCTCAAAATGCCCGCACCTAAAATAATTAAAAGTGTACTTTTCGGAGCGATAAATCCAGCTATTAAAATAATCAATAATCCTAAAATAATAAATGAAACAGCCGTATTAAACGCTTTTGTTCTACCTACCCATTTGATAAATCTAGGAAGTAATAATAAACCAACCATTTCACATAAAATCATCGAATTAAAAATTGAAAATAAATGTTCTGCATTTACCACATATTTAAAATAGTAAATAATAGAACCATTTAAAGTTTGTAAACATAAATTAAAAGTTAGTAATACCCCCATAATTGCCAATAACTCTTTATTTTTAAATAAAATACGTCCAATATCTTTAAAATTAACTTTAATACCAATTTGTTGTTCTAATTCCTTATCTTCAGGCACTTTAAAAACAGTAACACCAATTGTAATTATAAATACTGCACTACAAATGATTGCAAATATGAATATCCCTACTGAATCACTGCCATTACCAAAAACGTCTCCTAATTGATGAATAAAATACAGTCCAAATGTACCTACTGTGAATGCTGCTAAACTCGCAAAAAATCTTGGAATTACTGACACTTCTTCACGTTCTCTAGGATTATGTGTTAAATTCGGCAACCAAGACCAATAAGGAATATCCATCATTGTGTAAGTCATTCCCCAGGAAATATATAAAATTGATATGTAAACATACATTGCTGTCTGTGGTAAATCAAAGTTAGTAAATAGTAATATGGTGACAATTGCATTCGCTAACGTTCCTATAGACAACCAGGTTTTGAATTTCCCGAAATTATTTCTAGTGTTATCAACTATCATCCCCATAATTGGATCATTTATGGCATCCCATATACGAGCAACAAATAGCATAACACCAACAAATGCGGGTGATAAACCTACAATATCTGTGATATAAAACATTAAAAAGACACCGACGATATTAAATATGGCATCTTTACCAATTGCTCCAAATCCAAATGCAAACTTCTGCTTTCCTGTTAAATGTCTGTCCATTTTTCCACCTCTAAATCCTTTTTAAGTAAAGCGCTTTCATGTTTGTTGTTTTTATTTTATCAATACAGATATAGAGGGATAAATAGCATAATGGTGATGATATATGGCAAAATGTTTCATTTCATATTACTATGTATTTATATAAATACAAATTAAAATCATTTTTTAATTAAGAGGGATATTATGCAAGTACTATGGAAAAAGTTTCAAAAGAAATTGATAGATGCCAACTTGGCAGAATGCGGTATTGAAGTTGGTGTGCCGAATGTTGGCTATAGCTATAACGTTTTTCAACAAGCCGTATTACATATCGTCACACAAGGTGAAGGTATTTTTACATATAATAATGAAACTCATCATCTGAAAGCGGGAGATATGTTTTTACTAGAACGAGGTATGGAAGTTGAATATAAACCTTCTTTCTCAAACCCTTGGACTTATTATTGGGTGGGAATTAATGGCAAACAAATTCTTACATATTTATCTCGCTCTAGTATCGTCGATACGCACGTTCTTATTAATAAAAACACTAAAGATATTCAATCTATTATTAAAAAAATTTGTAACCTATCTCAAACGATTCAATCTAATAATTCTCATGACATACTGATTATGCAACATATATATCAACTGGTTTATGCCTTGCAAGACAAGTTTCCAAAACACTTTTCTGTTCAAGTTGATATTGTAAATGAAGACATTCAATATGCTGTCGAATATATAAATTCTAATTACCAAAAAGATATTACAATTGTTGATGTTGCAAAATCAGTCAATATCTCAAGAAGTCATTTATTCAAATTATTTAAAAGAAATTTAAACTGTTCGCCTAAGGAATACTTAACTTATATTAGGATGTATCATGCTTCTCAACTTTTAATTAATACCAATTTATTGATAAATGAAATATCTAGCAAAATAGGTTATAAAGACCCACTGCTATTCTCTAAAAATTTCACAAAACATTTTGAAATAAGTGCTTCTGAATATCGTACATGTTTTTCAGTACACCAAACAAATACAGACTAACACATAAAAAATACTCCTCTCAAAATAGACATTAAAAAATGAAAACTTTGAGAGGAGCATTTTTAATTCAGATAGCTTGCCTTTTTATTAAACTTCCACAATAACACGACATAGTTAATTCATTTTAAGCACTTGCGCCAATTCATTTATCAATGGGTAGACGGATTTTCCTCGTTGAGTTAAGGAATAGCGAACTTTTTTAGGATAATCATTCGTTTCTTCTCTTTTTACAATTTGCAAAGCAATCAAATCATTTAATTGTTCTGTCAAAATCTTTCTACTTATACCTGAAACTTCACGATGTAATGCATTATAAAAGTAAGCTTCATCATAAAGCGTATTGATAATAATACCTTTCCATTTTCCACCTAATGACATCAATGTTTCTTCTATCGGACATCCTCGTTGAATTACAAGATTACAGCTACCATAGTCCATGCTATTTTTTAACATATGAACCTCCTCATTAACGTGAGTTACTTATTTGTGCCTTCTTGTGACATTGTCGCTTATCCTCTACCCTTTAGTTATAACAAATAATAGAAAGAAGCGATAATAATGAAACTCATTCAAATGTCAGACCATATTTATAAATTAAATATACAGACAACAGTTGGTATCCCGATACAAATAAACACTTGGTTTATTGTGAATGATAACGACGTTTATATCATAGACACAGGTATGGATGATTATGCTGAGCTACAAATCACGATTGCTAAATCGCTCGGTAATCCTAAAGGCATTTTTTTAACGCATGGACATCTAGATCATATCAATGGCGCAAAACGTATTTCTGAAGCTTTGAAAATACCTATCTTTACATATAAAAATGAACTCCCTTATATCAATGGTGAGCTGCCTTATCCAAATAAAACGCATACCGAAAATACAGGTGTTCAATACATTGTTAAACCTCTAGAAACTAATACAAATCTGCCCTTCAATTATTACTTAACTCCTGGTCATGCACCAGGTCATGTCATCTATTTTCATAATCAAGATAAAATTTTAATATGCGGAGATTTATTTATTTCAGATGCGCAACATCTGCATATTCCTATCAAAAAATTCACTTATAACATGACTGAAAATATCAAAAGCGGTCAAATCATAGATAATCTTTGTCCCAAATTAATTACAACTTCACATGGCGATGATCTATATTATTCAGATGACATTTATTCAATTTATAAATTTAAGTACGAGGAGTAAGCAATATGAAATTACAAATTTATCAATTTGAAGTTGCAGAAGCGAATTTCAAACAAAACAAAGCAAAGATCTCTTCATTAATAGAAACGCATTACACAAATGCTGATATCATTGTGCTACCTGAAATGTGGAATAATGGTTATGCCTTAAATCAGTTAAAAGATAAAGCGGACATAGATTTACAACAATCTCTACCATTTATACAACAACTTGCACAACAGTATACAACACATATAGTAGCAGGATCTGTAGCTAATATGAGAACTAACGCCATCTATAATACTGCTTTTGCAGTTTCAAAAGATAAAACATTATTAAATGTTACGGATAAAATTCACTTGGTACCTATGCTAGATGAACCTTTTTACTTATCGCCAGGATTAAACCAACCTAACAATTTTTCTATTAATGGCATTCAAGCATCACAAATAATATGCTACGACCTGAGATATCCTGAAGTAGCAAGAGCTTCTATTAAGAATGATGCAAATTTTATTACAAGCACGTGCCATTGAAAATAATTGTTTTGTCATTGCATGCAATAGCGTGGGTAATGTAAATCATCAACATCACAAGGGGAATAGTTATGCTGGCCATTCTATGGTTGTTAACCCTAACGGAGAAATTCTTGTTGAAGCTGGTCATTCAGAAATGGTTTTTGAAATAGACATTCAAACGAACGCCGTTACTAAACAAAGAAAAGCAATACCTGTCTTGGAAGATATTTAATACCAATACATTTTTAGATTTTACGCCACTTTATTTTTTATTATGAATTATAAAAGTGCTAAACTTTTATATATCAAGATATTTAAGGAGATGGACACAGTGAATGTAATTGACTTAAATGGTACTTGGACATTAAATATTCTCACAAACACAACACGTTTCCACGATATGCCTGTCACAATACCTGGTAGTATCGTAACCGGAGCACTTGAAAATAATTTAATCAATCACCCCTATTATGGAAATAACGAAGACGCAATTCAATATTTATTTAATGATCATTACAGTTTTTCTAGGACGTTTACTTTAGAAACCGAGGTATTAATGAGTGAGCAAATTCTATTAAATTGTGAAGGTCTCGATACGTTAGCAACGATTTTCATCAACCATACCAACGTATTAGAAACGGATAATATGTTTCGTCGTTATAAATTTGATATTAAGCCTTATGTCGAACTTGGTGAAAACATTATAGAAATCCAATTTTACTCTCCAGTACAGTATTTAAAAGAAATAAAACTGCAAGGTGAAAATGGCTTAGCTTACTTAAGAAAAGCTCAATGCATGTTTGGCTGGGACTGGGGCATTAAATTGCCTGATTTCGGTATATGGAAATCGATTGCGATTGAATACGGCGATTACATGAACATACCACCTTTTCTATTTACTCAGACACACCATACACAAACAGTTGAATTAAATGTACGTTCAAAAAAAGCTATTGACGAAGCCACATCTTTAACATGCACATTGTACGATCCCAACAATCAGGCTATCGAATCTATTACGATTAACAATAGTCATACATTCAAGCACACTTTCATAATTGAAAATCCACAGTTATGGTGGCCAATAGGTTACGGTGAGCAACCGTTATATACTGTGGACGTTGAACTATATACAGGTAACCAATCCATAGATCACACAAGCTATTCGATTGGCCTAAGAACGGTCAAATTAAATCGAGACAATGATGGAGACGCCTCTAAATTCGAATTTATAATTAACGACACGCCTGTGTTTATTAAAGGTACGAACATGATTATTGAAGATGCCATTTTAACGCAATCACGTCGCTATAGTTTAACAGCCCAAATTAAAGATTGTGTGCGTGCAAATATCAATTGTATTCGTGTATGGGAGGCGCCTACTACCCGTCAGACCTTTTCTTTGATTTGTGCGATCAATACGGTATTTTAGTTATCCAAGATTGTATGTTTACGAGTATGTCTTACCCAACAGATATGGATTTCATGGTCAATGTGACTATGGAACTGATTCAAAATATTGAACGCATGGCACATCACCCAAGTTTAATATTGCTATTTGGAAACAATGAAATCGATATGACCTATACAATGTTAACAAGTGATGGACCTCGTACCGCACAGACACGAGATTTCTTCGAGGTATCGAAAATCACAGATGAAAATATGAAACATATAATGCAAACACGCTATAAGACGCTATTTCTTGAAACAATACCTGATATTACGAAACGGAGTGCACCACAAGTACCTTACGCTCATTCATCTCCAAACAGGAAATCAAACCATACGTCTAAGTCCATTTTTGATTACGCTAAGGATGGCGATTTTCATTACTGTTTAGCTTATGATGGCCAAGCACCTTACGAATCTATCAAACAACTTCATGCACGTTTCATTTCAGAAATGGGCTTTCAAAGTTATCCTGGTATGAAGGCGATTGACTCATTTTCCAAAACAAGTGATCAATCTCCCAATTCGTCAGTGATGTTGATCCATCAAAAATGTAAAGATGGCAATCAAATTATTGATAATTATATGCAAGCCGAGTTTAAATTAACTGAAGATTTTACAGATTATGTATATTTATCACAAATACTTGCCGGTATCGTGATGCGCTATTCAGTTGAACATTTCCGTTCAGAAAATGATTATTGTCGTGGTGTGCTACTATGGCAAATGAATGATTGTTGGCCAACCATTTCATGGTCTGGGGTAGATTATTATGGTCGATGGAAAGCGTAACAATATTTCACTAAACGTTTCTATGCATCTGTCCTTCCAGTCATTCACATAAGCCATAAAAGTGTAAACATGACAGTTGTTAACGATTTAACGCATTCATTTGAAGGACTTTTTACATGGCAACTTAAACATTATAATAACCTTTTAAACTCTGGAGAAGTGCCTGTAACAGTCACTGCTAATCACCATTTCCAATTATCTGGACTTCATTTAAATGATTTAGCAAATATACCCTTGAACGAACTTTATTTTGAATATCAGCTTTATGATAATACTGATAATATAATTGCAAATGGTATTGAATTATTTGTAAAACCTAGTTGGCAACGTACACCTGGTGTTACGCTACTCGGTGATGCTGCGCATTTAATGGCACCATCTGGAGAAGGCGCAAACCTAGCAATGTATGATGCAGCAGAGCTTGGCAAGTTAATTGTTGAATATCCAAATGATATTGAACTTGCACTTGAAAACTATGAACAAGCCCTATTTAAACGTAGTGCCGCAGAGGCCGAAGAATCTCATGAATTATTAGACTTGTGCTTAGGTCAAGATGCACCCCATGGACTGATTGCATTGTTTGAAGGTAGTAACGAACAAAACTAATAGAATTATAATTAAAATTCAGCTAAAACTTCAATACACACACTATAACCAATCCATTCTAAACTTAATCCTTTCCAGCCCGAAACGGGACAGCAAACCTGATTTAATTCAGCTGCTGTCCCGTTTTTTATTAAGTAAAGTATTATATGTATAAAATTAGCAACTAATTATAACATTCATAATTGACCTTGATTCCCCTTTGTTAACTCGCATATTAACAAATAAAAATGGTACACGAAACCAATTAATAGGACTCCGTGTACCATCTTCACTTTTATACAATTCATACATCCATATTTGAAATTATTCCTCTGAACTTTTTTCAATATCTAAAAAGTCTTTTACTGATATGGTTGTAGGACGAAATGGCTGAATTTGATTTGTAGACACAAGTTTTTCTACTTTTTCTAAAAATACCTCAATCGAATCGTCTGCAGTCACGCCTTTGAAATCTGCAAATCCATATTGCCACCATTTTAATTTAAGTAATCTTTCAATAATATGTGCTTCAAATCGATATCTTATTACTTTAGCGGGATTACCACCCACAATTGCATAAGGTGGCACATTTTTGGTAACCACTGAACCAGCTGCTACTATCGCACCATCACCGACAGCGATACCTTTTGAAGAAAACAATACATCTTGTCCAATCCATACATCATTCCCAATAACTATCGGTTCCATGCCACCGACTGTTGAGGGGCGATGATCGAATTCAACGCCTGCCGCATCAAGATAGTCATTAAATGCACAAGTATTTTTACTGTAAGTTAACATTGACGTTGTAAAACGTTCCATCGGGTGATTGCCAGCCATTCTTCTAACTTGAGCAGCGATTGAGCTATAGCGACCAACGATTGTATTAACTGGTAATTGACTATTCGTTGAACTAAAAGCACCCATAGTATGAAACACATTTCCTACAAAAAATATTGCATATTGTTCAATTTGTGCATAATTTGCTACTTTTAATGGGTGGTTATTTGACAACCTGAATTTTCCTTGCGCACTCGACATGGTATAAACATTATTATCAAAAAAGAGTTCCTTGTATGTTGGATTGACGTTGAATGTATTACAAGCATGGGATGATGTATCCACTAAATTATCTGTAAAAAATGTAATTCCCTTAATCTCTGTTGACATTACAAACCTCCACAATGATTCATTACTTAAGGTATATGTGTCCGTATGCATCTCTATAATATATAAGCCAGGTCATATTATTCCTTAGATTAATATTAAATTATTTTTTAGTTGTTTTCTACCTTAAATTGGTGTTTTACGAAAGATATATCCAATAAAAAAGACTAACCGCTTTTAAATTGAGGTGCGTCATTTGTATATAAGCTTGTTTGTCCTTTATATATTAAAAGCAATTATTTAAAATATGATTTTGTGTAAAACACTATAATGATAACATTGAAGTGAGCATCTCCTAGCGACTGATATAATGTTTTATAAAATCGTTTAATTCTTGAAGCACTTTCTTCTCCTTGTGATCAGACATCCCTATGACGCCTTTTTAAATCAAATTATTCTTTACTAATATTTAATTTATTAGCTAGAGTAATTATTGTTCAAGAAATTTGTTTAATAATAAATGTATTATGCATAAATTATCACAATAATATTTCCCAATAAAAAGATTTTTGGCAACTAATTATGTATCATGTGTGTATAATTGAATCATAACAAATAGAATCAATTATACAATTCATAAGTAGTACAATATGAGAAATAATACTCATTTTATTGAAAGTGGGTTATAAGAAAGGTGTAATCACGATGGATTTACGTATTGTAAAAACAAGAAAGGCCATTAATGATAGTTTTTATGAGCTTTTTGAACAGAAAGATTTTGATAAAATTACAGTAAAAGATATTACAGAACACGCGCAAATCGGGAGAAAAACATTTTATCTACATTATATTGATAAATATGACTTATTAGACCGTATTGTCGATAAAAAATTCAAAGCGCTCGAAGAAATTTGTGAAGCCAAAAAGAACTCGGTATGCAGCAGGGTGTTAAAATTTGGTTTGCGTTTTTTGAAGAAAACAAAGCGTTTTTCACCAAACTCTTCAGTATCCAATATTCTGATAAATATAAGAAAAATTTGCGTACTTTTATGGAAAAAGAATTCGAGAAAAAAATTCCTTATGAAGAAGGCTTAAATCAAAAATTAGATGACTATGTCTACCTTACATTTATTAGTAACGGCATGGTGCGCCTTATCGATTTATACCTCAGTGCAGACTCACCATACCAAGAAACATTAATTTCCGAAGTTTCTAAGTTAATGCAAATCATTACTGACCCGAACATAGGCTCAGAACAATAAAATTGTCTGATCCTTAACAACTTATATTAAATATGTTGCTAAGCTAATAGCAACCAACTCATCACACAGCCTAAACATAAAAATACATTACGTGAACACCTTTCACCACATAATGAAAAGTTAAACACTTCGACCTCGCTATCTCTACTTTGAAGCTTAACAATGATAATACGACAAAATATAAAAGACCTAGGCAACGCACTTTCCATGCATTTCTATGTCTTTTATACTGTATAATTTATCCATAACAATAAACCAATTCACGCTTTATAAATTTTCAATTCTAACCCTTAAATGTTTAATTTTATGACGTTCCCCATAAATACTTAATAATTTCATTAGCGACATCTCTATTCTCGTGTAATTGGCTATGTTGTGCCTGCTTACCATGATATTTTGATTCTTGATAACTTTCCGGACTACTGCTCAATAAATATTTCAATGACTTTGAAGAACTGTTCGATACACGACCGTCAGAGTGCGTGCAGTCTTCAAGATCACCATAAATATTCAACACTTTAATCTGTTTGCCTTGATAAATTGCTTTCAATTCACGCAATTGCTGATACGGTGGATTCATACGACTTGGTTTCCCTTCTTTATCCACACTGATTTCGTTAACTTGTTCATTCATATTTAAGACACCATTAAATGTCCCCGCAATATTTACTTGTTTATTCAAACGTGGTAGAGAGGCATCGTTACCATAATTCAGCATATACGTCGCAAATGATAAATTTCCCATAGAGTGACCTACAAAATTGAATTGTTTGAATTGATATTCCTTTTGTAGGGCTACCAGAACATTTTTAAACCATTTTGCATTTTTATCGTAGTCACCGTCTTTATTATTTTCCAATTCAACTTTCACTATAGGATTGATGGCATTTTTGTTTAACTGACCTTTAAACGTGACGTTACCATTTTCAGATACCACTGCGGTGATGACATCGTGAGTGACGGCTTTGTTTTCAGCTTGTTGCACCAGGAACTTCTCTGAATTGGCACTGCCACCATACCCATGTAAAAATAATGTAGGTATCGGATGATTCACGAATTTTGAGTGTGTTACCTGTTTTGATGGCTTTTGACTTACAAAGACTGCCATCACAATCCCTACTACAATAACTATCGCTATGATACTTGCTCCCCAAATCCACAATTTCTTCACTAAAATAACCTCGGTTCTCGTTTTAAACCCATTATAAAGCATGCTTCACAAAATTGGCTTGTATCTGACAAACCTCTTTTGAACATCATTTAAATTCTCTTATATTTGCTAAAATACTTTCTAAAATTTAAAATTATATTAAAAGCGCAACGCATATTACTCGTATTTGCATCATATTATTTAAAATTTCCAATGGAGTGAGATAAATGAATCAAAATATTGAACACTTAAAAAAGATTATTAAAGATGCGAATCAGATTACATTTTTCACAGGTGCTGGCGTCTCTGTCGCAAGTGGCGTGCCTGATTTTCGATCTATGGGCGGCTTGTTTGATGAGATTTCAAAGGAAGGCTACGCTCCAGAATATTTACTAAGCGCTGAATACTTACAAAATGATCCAGAAGGATTTATTGATTTTTATCATAAGCGCCTACTATTGGCAGACAAGCAACCTAATGTCGTACACGAATGGATTGCTCAACTTGAACACCATCAACGTTCATTAGGTGTTATTACTCAAAATATCGATGGACTGCATACAGATGCTGGAAGCGCGAATGTTGACGAACTTCATGGAACCTTAAACCGCTTCTATTGTATCCAATGCGAACATAAATATGATAAAGCCACAGTGATGGCAAAGCCTCTACGCCATTGCGAAACATGTGGTAGTCCAATCAGACCCGATATTGTACTTTACGGTGAAATGTTAGATCAACAGACTATTTCTAATGCGATTCAAAAAATTCAAGAAGCTGACACCTTAGTCGTCTTAGGTTCCTCTCTTGTAGTTCAACCTGCAGCAGGTCTCATTTCTTATTTTGAAGGTCAACACCTTATTATCATTAATAAGGATGCAACGCCCTATGATCGAGATGCAGATGTTGTTATTCACGATGACATGGTTGATGTAGTTAACGCGATTCGTGATTAATGAAGTTGACTAAAGGTTATATGTTGCGTTTGCACATATAAAAAAGAGAACGCGCTTTTAAACGGTGCGTTCTCTTTTTGTTTATTTTTTATATGCAAATACCTTCTAATTAATATCGAAATGGATGCGATGTCGTCACTTTTTCTAGCTTTTTATCTATCCATATTAACTATGTATTTTTTGATTTAATCCCAACTTTTCACGTAAAGTCCCTTCACTATAAGCCGCTTGAATCAAACCTCTTTCTTTTAAAATCGGAATCACTTTATCGACAAATAAATCAAACTGCGTCGGATTGAGCGGTGGCATAATATTGAATCCATCTGCTGCACCACTTGTAAACCATGCTTCCATTCTATCCGCTACATCTTCAGCAGTACCAACGACGATATGATGCCCTCTTGCACCAGCAACGTGCTTCATTACATCTTCTAAAGTATATTCATTCTTCTTCGCTGTATCTTTGATTAAGTCTACACGACTTTGTATATTGTTTCCTTTTTCTACTTCAATATTTTCAAACGGTGTATTTAAATCGTAATGACTTAAATCTGTATCACCTAAATAAGAAGATAATAACTCTATTCCCATCTCTGGCACAATGAGATCTTGTAATTCTTGGAATTGCGCTTCCGCTGCCTCGCGTGTTTCTCCAATAAATGGAAAAATACCTGGCATAATAACAATTTCATGTGCATTTCCGTGCTTTTGTTCAACTTTATTTTTCAAATTATGTGCAAACGTGATTGCATCGTTGATATCATTTTGCGCTGTAAATACAACTTCTGCATGTTTCGACGCAAATTCTGTACCCTTTTCTGAAGAACCTGCTTGTACAAGTAATGGATAACCTTGAGGTGATGCTTCAATATTTAATGGGCCTTTTACACTGTAAAATTCCCCCTGATAATTAATTGGTTCTGGCTCTTTTTCACTAAAAAAGCCTCCTGCAGCATGAAGATGTTCCGTATTAACGCCACGCCAAGAATCCCATAATTGCTTAGAAATATTCACAAATTCTTCGGCTTGATCATAGCGTAAATCATGATTTGCATTCGTAGTGCCATTAAAATTCTTCGCTGTATGATTAATACCTGATGTAACAATATTCCAACCCGCTCTGCCATTGCTGTAATGATCTAAAGACGAAAAGATTCTCGCAAGGCTAAATGGTTCTGAAAATGAAGTAGATCCTGTCACAATCAATCCAAGATTTTGAGTTTCTCTAGCTACAATAGACATTAAAGAAATTGGCTCAAACATCGTAAACATATCTGGATGCGTCTTGTTATCAAGATATAAACTATCAGACACAAATAGAAAATCAAATTTAGCTTGCTCTAACGTTTTTGCTTGTTCAATGGTTTTCGTTAAATTCATACCCCCACGTTCTAATGCATCTGGGTGTCTACTACTCGCAACATGGTGACCAAAACCAGTTAAAAAATATCCTAATTTCATTCTTTTCATCTTTATCCCTCCACACACTTATTATTCCGATTGGATTAATAGGGATAATATTACCATTCCATTATTATAGAGTCAATTAGTTATATAAACAGTATATGAAACAACTTTTTTTAAATTTAAAACAAAAATAACGATTGATGCTTCATATGCACCAACCGTTATGATTAAGAAACTTTATATTGTAATGACATTAAAATTATCGCCCATACCATCGACTAAATCACACAGCGTATATCATAAACTTGAATCAACCATCGCGTTAGCAAATCATCCTATTTAAATGATTTATTTGCGATTGAAAAATTTTTGATTAATGTGGATTCCTTGAGATACGTAACATCATAATATCTTGTCATACAATAGATAAAGAAAATGAGCGTATGTGTATCGATTCGATCTAGTAAGTATTGTGCCTTCAGCTTTTTAAATAATGCTTTCTCTGAGGCGCTACAAAACTTTTTAAAATAACCCCATATATGGCTAAATGTATTGATTACCGAACCTTTGCTAGGCTGTATGGACAGTGCATGATCAATTGCTTCTTCAACATCTCTATATTCACATTGCCCTTTAAGCATTTCTCTAATCTCATTATAGCTTTGTTGACTATGCCACATGACCTCATATTTATATGCTTTCCATAACAATTCCATTTCATGCCTATGTTTGATTATGCTCATCCCCTTATTTAGAGATTATAACTTTAACTTTCACAATAATTTAATATCACCGTACCCATATTAAACCGTTATTTAAGTATGTGTTAACACGCCATCTTCCATATGATAAACCTTGTCACAATAGGATGTAAGTCGTTCATCATGTGTAACCACAATACACGTTTTATTTTTTTCTGATGTTTGTGCTTTTAAAATTTCCATGACTTCCATCGCATTTTGTGTATCAAGCGAAGCCGTTGGTTCATCCGCTAAAATAATCGAAGGTTGTGTATATAGCGCTTTAGCAATGGCTACACGCTGCTTTTGCCCACCAGAAATTTCACTCGGCAGTTTATTTTCAATTGCTTCGAGATTGAGTTGTGACATCAACTGCTTATATTCAGTTTGACTTAATACATCTTTCTTTTGTTTAGCCAATAATTTAAACTGCTGTTTCACCGTTAAAAAAGGCACCAAGTTAGTTGCTTGAAGTATAAAGCCAATCTCCTGCATCCGCGTGTTTGCTAATGCTTTCTGAGACATCTGGGAGACTTCCTTACCATTAATGAGAATCTCTCCAGACGTCGGTGTTTGAAGTGCGCCCGCCATAGTTAGGAAAGTACTTTTCCCAGATCCTGAAGGTCCTATAATTGCAATGAGTTCAGTTTGATTAAATTTTAGTGAGGTAGGTTTCACAGCTTCTATTTTTTGGTTTCCATCTTGGAAATATTTCGTGACATTTTTAAATTCTAGCATTTATTATACACTCCTCATTTACCCTATCGCTTTCAGTGGATCAACTTTTCTTATCGTTAATATGGAGAATAGACTACCTATTAATGAAACAGCGATAAGGACAACCCCATAAATTAATAATGTTGTGGCGCTAAATTTAATCGGTACCGCACTCGGCAAGAACGCTCCTGTAATTATGGTCAATACCAGTCCAATGACCGTACCAATCAAGGCAATGATAAACGTTTGCGACAACACTACTTTGGCTAAATAACCATTTGAAAAGCCTTGTGCTTTTAATACACCAAATAAATTCGTTTTTTGTAATGTAATGACATATAAAAAGATGCCAATAACTGTAGCAGAGATGATAAATAAAAATGAAATCATAAAGTTTAACGTTAAGTTTTGCGCTGTATAACCTGGTAAGTTTTTAACGAAACTTTCGATACCAATCGCTTCTAAATTATGATTTAAATCTTTAGACTGCCAATCTTTATCTTTTACAACAACCGCATTCGTCTTATCTTCAGTTAATGACGGATTAATATTTTCAATGGTTTTGTTATTTGAAAAAAGTACCGGAGAAGCATTATATTTAGCACTTTCACTAAACCCAACTATTTTTAACTTTTCGTCGGATTGTGATAGCGATAATGTATCACCTAGTTTGAATCCCTTTTCTTTTAACGTTTCATCAACAACGACTTCATTATCAGCATTAAATTTCTTTCCATCAATCATATTCGGCACGAGAAAAGAATCATCTGTTACGCCAAATAGCAATGCATTTTCTTCATTATCTCCATTAGATACAATGACACCGGATTGCTTTAGCGTTGTTTGTTTTTTATATGTATCTGCAACATCCTTTTTATCAAACATTGATTGTTCAACCGTTTGATTCGCATCTTTGTTTAAAATGATAGCGTCTGCTTGCCATTTATCAATACCTTCTCTATTCATATTCATTAAACCACTTGCCAAACCTGATAATAGGAACAGCAAATAACTAATCATAATTAAGACACCGATAATCAGACTAAATTTCAATTTGTTACGCTTTATTTCATTCCATGCTAAAAACATAAACAACCTCCTTTCATTTATCTTATAATTTTTATGTATTTGTATTAACAACTACGGTATATTCAGTTTACCAACTAAACAACTAAAATTACAGCTTTGTACATATCGTAAACTGATTGCGCTTGTATAACATAAATAGATGCTCAGGCTTTAATCAATTTGTTAGCAGCTGTATTATGTGTAACCATTTAAAATATATAAAAATCCCCTCTCAAGTTTGCACTTATATGTGCCATCATTGAAAGGGGCATATGTTAATTAAATAATTCAAATTCTTGAAAATGGATTCAATATTTCACGAGGGGCATGATTATGCTTTTGACACACTCTTTTTCTACCATGTATGAAGTGATAGATAAAGAAAGTGACAATTAATAATACAGCCATTACTATATACATATTGCCTAACCCGATCTGATTAGTAAACAAACCTAGTATATAGGGCCCAAATCCTAAGCCTAAATCTAAACCGATAAAGAATGTTGAGGTTGCTCGCGCAATTTTTTCTTTTGGTACGACTTCGACAGATACCGATTGAGATGTAGACGTGATATTACCATAACCTAATCCTAATAAAGCACCACCAATTAATAACATCCATGCTGAATGTGAAAATGCAGTAACTAAGAAACAGATAGCCTGAAATATAATACTAGTGTATATAACTATATTTTCATTTTTTGCATCCATTAATCTACCACAAACTGGTCTTGAAAAAATTGAGACGATTGCATAGACAACGAAAAAATAACTTGAAGCTGTAATTAAGTCTCTCTCTTGCGCAAAAACTTTAATATAATTAAGAATAGAAGAATAAGAAAGACCAGCTATAAATACGATAATGGCAATTGGAATGGCTTCTTTCGCGATAAAATCTGAAACCTTAAACCCTTTATCCTCTGCTGTTCTAGCAATTGTTTCAAAAGGTACTTTCATAAATATTGCCAAAATCAATGAAATAAAACTCAATACAAGATTAAGTCCAAAGATGACTTCTATTGAATATTGTTGCATTAACAATAAACCTAAAAATGGGCCAATGGCTACACCAAGCACCATACTCAAACTAAAAAGCTGATACCTTCACCTTTTTTAGTTTCCGGTGTTATATACCCTGCTATTGATCCAGTTGAAGTTGTACAAAGCCCAAATGAAAATCCATTAATGATTCTAACAATAATTAAAAATAATAATGAAGATTCTACAAAATAAAAAACACTCGTAATTGTAAATAATACAGTTCCAATTAAGAGTACCTTTCTAGGTCCTAAACTATTGATATATTTCCCCATAACAAATCTACCCATCAGTGATCCGACTATAAATAAACCTGCTACCAGCCCAGCCGAACTATCTGAGGCATTAAATTGAGACTGCGCATAGCCTGCAATTAAAACAATCAGTAAATACATATTCAAATTAACCAAAAAGTTAACTACAAAATTCATCGTGAAATTTTTTGTCCAAATTCATTCCATATACATTGTACTATTTTCCATAAAAAATTGACTTCCTTTCTAGTTACAGTGCCTTCCCCTTAAGAATTAAACGCAACATATATATTGTCTGCTCATATTGACTAAATGTAAAATAGTTTTTAGTATATATAACATATAAGTAATTACTTATGTCATTAAGTAGGGAGCCTTATTAACCGTAACTATAAATATATTGAAACGATCATCAATGAAGGAACAATAACCAAGGCAGCCAATAAACTCTATGTTTCCCAGCCCTATCTCAGTAGTTTTATCAAAAATATTGAAACTGAGTGGAACATCATTATTTTTAATCGTAAAAAACATTCCATTACCTTTACGCCCGAAGGTCAACTTTATTATAAATATCTACAAGAACAAGAGCGACTTTATCACGATGTAACGCGAAAAATCACTAATATTTCAAACTTGAATTCCGGTTTTTTAAACATAGGTGTTACACCTACATTAGCGTTCCATATACTACATAAAATTCTGCCTAAATTTATGAATCTTTTTCCTAATATTAAAATTAACTTAATCGAAGGTAATTCCCAAGACATTGAAAAACAAGTACTAGAGGGTAAAGTCGATTTATGTCTAAATACACTACCATTATGGAATAAAAATATTCAATACACTCAAATCTATACGGAACCGATATATTTAGTTGTGCCACCTCAGCACCATTTATATAAAAGAATCCAACAAAATGAATTAAATTCCAATGAAATCATGTCACTCATATCTCACGATCACTTTATCATTCTAAAAGATAGATACGGACTTAAACAGATCATCAATAAAGTTCTAGAAACATACAACATTTACCCTAATATTATTTTAGAAACTTCAAACGTAGACAATGCCGATCGCCTTGCAATTTCTACAGGCGTCCTCACATTTATACCAAGTAGTTCTACTGAACATAATAGTGACGCCATTTACGTTGAATTAAATCAATCATTTACAAACACAGTAGTGATTGGTTATAACAAATTAGAAAATTTAACAAAAGCAAGTGATCAATTCATTGACTTAACACTTAAACAATTTAACTAAACCACTGCTAGCCACACCTATATTTAATTTTAAAAAGCGATAACTAACACAATTTTTATAGTTAGAGTTGGTGTATCGCAGTTAGCATTTTTGTCCAAATAAAATTGAAAATGTGTATAGAATTGATTGGGGAATCTTTAGCATAAATAATACTTTATATACAGCAAAACTTTGAGGAACACAAAAAACACTAAAGTCGTATGACAAAACGCCATCGACTTTAGTGTTTTTTAATTGGTTTTATAATAAATATTTTCCAGGAAATAATCTATGCGGTATTTCCACTAACTTTTTAACTTATCATACATGCTCATATAGCTAAGTAGCGAGCATGATATGCTTTAATTTCGGTCTTTTCAAATTCATTTTATGAAATAAATAAACTACAAATAAATGTCCAAATACAAACGAGAATTAACAATCCGATACTGAAACGCATTGCCATTTTCATCAGTTCTGATTCTTTACCTACTTTATTAACTGCTGCTGTAGCGATAGCTATAGATTGTGGTGATACAATCTTAGCAGTTACACCACCAGCGACATTAGCTGCAACAAGTAATGAACCTTTTGTACCAATTTGTTCAGCAACAGAGGCTTGAATTGGCGCAAACAATGAATTATTGTTTACGACGGATCCCGTCATAAATACACCAATCCAACCAAGTAGTGGTGACAATAATGGGAAGGCAGCGCCTGTTTTAGATATGCCTTGTCCCATAGCATTACTTAATCCACCATATGTTGTAATTTTAGATACTGCTAAAATGAAACAAATGGTTAACACTGAAATCCATAATTCTTTAACTGTGAGACCCAGTAAATGACCAGCCGTTTTAAAGCTCATATTTTTCGCAATAATAATTGTAATGATCGCTGTAATTAAAATCGCTGTACCTGTTTGAGCAAAGAAATTGAATGTCAGTTCATTCGGTTTATTAGTCACAGCATTCATCGTACCCGGCACATTAAAGTTCACAACAAGTGCACTTAGGGCACCACCTTTTTCAAATAAACCTTTAAATGCTGGTAAGCTCCAGATCATCACAACAATCGTTAAAATGATAAACGGGCTCCATGCATAAGTGATGTGTCCAATAGAATGTTTAGGCACGGCATCTGCTTTTTCATCTTTATTAATTCTGAAAATATTTTTAGGTTGCCATTTTTTTGAGAACAATGCTAATGCAATCATTGCTACAAGGCCAGGGATAATATCAGCCAACTCTGGTCCAGCAAAAGCTGCAATAAGCACTTGTAAAACTGTGAAAGTAACTGCCACAACTAAAGTGGCTGGGAAAGTTTCTTTCACACCTTTAAAGCCATCCATAATATACATTAATAAAAATGGCACAACGAAACTAATAAAGCCTAACGTTAAATTACCAATTAACGCTACTTGAGATGTTGTTACACCACCTGGCAAATTCAAAGTATCCACGATAGCAATCGGTATACCTACCGCACCATAAGCACCTGCTGCTGCATTACTTACTAAACAATACATCGCAGCTTGCAAAGGTTTAAAACCTAATTGTGTTAATAGTACCGCACAAATGGCAATAGGTACGCCAAAGCCTGCAGCACCTTCTAAAAATCCATTAAATACAAAGCCAATCAATAATAATTGAACACGTTGGTCTCGTGAGACACTCGCGATACTATCTTGAACAATAGCAAATTGGCCGCTTTTTGTAGCAATTTTATATAACCAAACTGCCATGATTACAATAAAGCCTATTGGGATAATCCCTTGATAAAAGCCCTCTAAAGTAGCGCCGCCTGCAATACTTCCTGGTAATTTAAAGAAAGCCATAGCAACAATAATTGTAACGATTAACGTTGTAATTGCTGCATAAACACCTTTCATTTTAAATACAGTCAAACATAATAAAAATAATATAATTGGTATTGCGGCTACAATACTTGAAAGTAGCAGATTATTAAAAGGGTTAAAACTTTCAACTAACATATTTGCTCGCTACTCCTTTATTCTGCTTGTCTTATTTCTTTTGCAATATCTTTGTAGTCAATATCCGTATTTGTAAATGCTTCATCATCGACTGCAAAATGTTGTTCAAATGTTTCAAAGTTTTGAATTTCTACCGTAACATCTGAAACTTCAAAATCCAATACGTGTCCGCCAAAATTACGGTCATCATTAGCGAAATGAACATGGAAACCTGCTGAACCAATACCATGGAATAATTCTGGTGTAAAGAAGCCTACAATAGAACCTTTGATATTTTCTTCAATTTGTTCAGGTTGTCTATTCGCTGAGTTAATCAATCTTGTATATGGTGGTTCTTGTCCTGGCATCATACGTACATGCATTTTTTTAAATGTTCCTGAAATTTTAACAGCAGAGAATAAATTTTCACTTAACATTTTTTCTTTAACTTCATCATAAACTTCTGCTGAAGATTTATTGCTCGTGCTATACGTTTTATCAGGTGTAAATCTTGATACGGTTGCATATGGTGATAATTCGTCACCTTTCAATTCTACAAATTCTTTATGTTCATTGGCATGATAAGCTTTACCATCAACGATAATCACTTCACCATCTGAACCTGTTAAAGTCGCAATACCAATGTCTCCATGTTCTAATAAATTATTGATTGAAGCAGTACCTTGTAAAAGGCCTGCCATCAATGTACCTAGTGTGCCGTGTTGATATAGTACGTTAGTCATAACTTTATTCACTCCTATTTTGATAAATAATTAATCATTTTCGCCGTTTGATTCGATATTAGTTAAAAGCGTCAGGTAACATATTTGTTGAAAGTTTGACATTATCTTTGTAATTCACTGGGATATCAATTAATACTGGTCCTTCAGTTTCGTATCCCTCTTTAATTGCCGCTTCTAATTCTTCTTGATTTGTTACACGTAAGCCTTTAGCGCCAAATGATTCAGCATATTTAACGAAGTCTACTGAACCAAAGTCTACGCCTGAACTACGTTCATATTTCATTTCTTCTTGGAATTCAACCATGTTATATTTACCGTCATTCCAAATTAATTGAATGATATTAAGATTTTTACGTACAGCAGTTTCTAAGTCTTGTGCTGAGAATAAGAAACCACCATCACCAGCAACGGATACAACTTGTGTATTAGGACGTACTAAAGCAGCTGAAATAGCCCATGGTAACGCAACACCTAACGTTTGCATACCATTACTGAATAGCAAGTGTCTTGGATTGTAACTTCTAAATTTACGTGCCATCCAAATATAGTGACTACCTACGTCTACAGTTACTGTTGTATCATCTGATAATACTTTTTGCATTGACTTAATGACTTCAACTGGGTGTAACACGCCATCTTCATGTGTTGGTTTGATACCAGTTGATTCAAGTATATGCGCTCTTAAAGTTTCTAATTCGTCTAAATGTTTTTGACTGATAAAAGGTTCATCGACTTTGTCAGAAATAAGTTCGATTGTGCCAGCAATATTACCAACCAATTCTTTTGCTGGTTGCATATGATTTGTAATTTCCGCTTGAATTTCATCTATATTAATAATTTTAGTATCTAATTCTTTATTCCAATTGCTCGCTTCATATTCAATTGGATCATAACCAATCGTAACAACGAGGTCACTTTTTCTTAATAATTCGTCACCGACTTGGTTACGGAATAAACCAACACGACCAAAGAAATGGGATTCTAGTTCACGACTAATCACACCCGCACCTTGGAATGTTTCTACAACTGGTAAATTTGTTTTTTCAACTAATTTACGGATTGCATTCGTTTCGTCTGAACTTGAACTTCTCATACCTGCTAATAATACAGGGAATTTCGCGTTTTTAATCGCTTCAATTACTTCATTAACATTTTGTTCACTTGGCACACCTAAGCTAGGTTTTTGGCAAAGTGCAATCGCTTGTGATTCAACCGGTGCAGAAATAACATCTTGCGGTATGCTTATGAAACTTGCGCCATTTTTACCTGAAGTTGCAGTTCTCATCGCATTTGTCATAACTTCTGATAATGACTCTGGATCTTGAACTTCTTCACTATATTTTGTTGAAGATTTTAATAATGCTGCATTATCAATACTTTGGTGTGTTAGACGTAATAAATCGTTACGTTTAACTTGGCCACCTAATGCTAATACAGGGTCTCCTTCTGATGTCGCTGTTAAAAGTCCAGTCGTTAAATTACTTACCCCTGGGCCACTTGTTACTAAGGCAACACCTGGTTTACCTGTTAAGCGTCCAATACCTTGTGCCATCATTGCCGCGTTTTGCTCATGACGCGTTACAATAAGTTCTGGGCCATCATCTTCAAGTGCATTGAATAAATAATCGATTTTAGCACCTGGGATACCGAATACATATTCCACACCATTATTTTTCAAAGTATTTATTACCATATTTGCTGCTGTATAATTTTTGTCAGCCATTTTACATTCATTTCCTTTCAACATTTAATGCAAAAAATCATTAATCATTGCAAGCAATTTAAATTATTCACTTAACAATGTATTAAAAATTTAATCTCATTACATTATTATGAAAAATTCATATTTAATACTCTAAATTAGCGCCGTTCACATTTAGTCCTATACCATGGCATGTCATAACGAATGATTTGCGCTGTAAATTGATTACATACTTATTATAAAACGCTGCAACATATATATAAAATACATATTATCTATCTAACCCATAGAAAAAAGTAATGGTTAGAACATGTGAAAGTTGGATAATTTGCGTGTATATGGATAACTATTATATAGGAAGTTTTTAAAATAGCTGTTATCTTTCCAGTTGCTCAATGTTGATATTAGAAAATTAAACTTTCCTACTTTAATATGTACGCACGTGTACATACGCACGTGCGTGAATAAATAAATGTACAAATATTTTGATAGTCGTGTTTGTTGAAGATTGATCGGGGTAAAATTACATAGAACTATAATTTTTCTATATTTAATTATCAATGCTATATTATGGAATGTTTGTAAATTTTCTGTTTAAATGAAGTTATACATCAATTGGATAACAAAAAAGATATTTAAAAAATTTATTTCTCTCTATGTTTTAATAGTAGAAATAAAAAAGATTCCATATTAGAATGGCACCTATAAAAAATATGTATTTTAATGATAGGTGATTTAGTATTATACTATAGTTGCAAGTTGAGATAAGGAAAGGTGATTAGATAATGGCTACTAACAAAGAGTCAAAAAGCGTTGTAATAATCGGCGCTGGGGTATTAAGTACTACATTCGGTACAATGATTAAAGAATTAGCACCAGAATGGGATATTAAATTATACGAGCGTTTAGATCGTCCAGGTGATGAAAGTTCTCACGAGCGTCATAACGCTGGTACAGGACACGCTGCTTTATGTGAATTGAATTATACAGTTAGACAACCAGATGGTTCAATTAACATTGAGCAAGCGAAAGAAATCAATGAACAATTTGAATTATCAAAACAATTTTGGAGTCATTTAGTTCAAAACAAAACAATCAGTAACCCTGAAGAATTTATTCGTCCGTTACCACACATTAGTTTTGTAAGAGGTAAAAATAACGTTCAATTTTTAAAAGATCGTTATGAAGCTATGAAAGAATTCCCAATGTTCGACAATATCGAATATACAGAAGATATTGAAGAAATGAGAAAATGGATTCCATTAATGATGCAAGGTCATAGTGCAGGTGACATTATGGCAGCTAGTAAAATTGATGAAGGTTCTGACGTAAACTTTGGTGAACTTACTCGTAAAATGGCCAAAAACTTAGAAAAACAACCTAATGTAGATGTTCAATACAACCACGAAGTAATGGACTTTAACCAACGTAAAGACGGTAAATGGGAAGTTAAAGTACGTCAACGTAACAGTGGTAGTGTAAAAACACAACTAGCTGATTATGTATTTATTGGTGCAGGTGGTGGCGCAATTCCACTATTACAAAAAACAGGAATTCCTGAAAGTAAACACTTAGGTGGATTCCCAATCACTGGTCAATTCTTAATCTGTACAAATCCAGATGTTATACAAGCACATGATGCTAAAGTATACGGTAAAGAACCTCAAGGTACACCACCAATGACTGTACCTCACTTAGATACACGTTATATTGATGGTGAACGTACATTACTATTTGGACCATTCGCTAGTATTGGACCTAAATTCCTTAAACAAGGTTCTAATTTAGATTTATTTAAATCTGTTAAACCATATAACATCACAACTTTATTAGCATCAGCAGTTAAAAACTTACCATTAATTAAATATTCAATTGATCAAATCTTGATGACTAAAGAAGGTACTATGAACCATCTTCGTACATTCTACCCAGAAGCACGTGACGAAGACTGGCAATTATACAATGCTGGTAAACGTGTTCAAGTAATCAAAGATACACCTGAAAACGGTAAAGGCTTTATCCAATTCGGTACAGAAGTGGTTAATTCTGAAGATCATACTGTAATTGCATTATTAGGTGAATCTCCAGGGGCTTCTACTTCAGTATCAGTTGCATTAGAAGTATTAGAGAAAAACTTCCCTGAATATAAATCAGAATGGACACCAAAAATCAAAAAAATGATTCCATCTTATGGTCAATCATTAATTGAAGATCCTGATTTAATGAGACGTACACGTCAACAAACTTCTAAAAGCTTAAACCTAAACTATTATAGTAAATAGTAGTTTAATGCATAATAATTTTAAAGGATTGTGAAAAAAATGAAAAAACTATTAGTAGTTTCAGTAATCGGCGCTATCGGTTTTTGCGCTTTAAAACGTTATCAAAAACACGTGAATAAAGCACCGAATATCGAATATTAAAAACAACTAACAATTGTAGGGCTTCAATTGAGAGTTTAGAACGACCCCCACTCTTAATTGTAAAAAGACTAATTCGCTTGAGCGAATTAGTCTTTTTTTATATTTCCAATCTTCTTAATCATGCTTCGAATTTCATTACACTTCTCTCAAACCAATTCAAAATACTCAAATTAATAAAATTCATATTTCCCAAAATTCATTCCAACTATATTCCAAATATAATTTTATATAGTATTATTTTTATATATTAATCATTTCATAAAAATTAGGAAGCTCATATGACAGAATATCTATTGTTATTAGGTGCAGATCAGTTTTTAAGAGAACATGCTTACGCTGGTGGCAAAGCAATCGGTGATTTTCAAATATGGACAGCAATTCAAAATGCAAAATATAAGTACAATGCGTATTTTGATTTTTGCATTGATGCCAATCCTTTAAGCTATGAAGAGATAAAGAAAGAGATAGCATATTATCAAATTCAGGGGTACGAACCAAAAAGCATCGTCCCCTTAAATGATTGGACATTAGAAGTAGCTAATCAATTAAATCGAGACTACGGTTTGCCTTACCTTGAACCAAAGGTTATTAAAGCTTGCAGAAACAAGCACATCATGAAATCCTTATTTGAAAAAGCAAACATTCCTACAGCAAAGTCGATACAATTTAATGATGCAACAGAATTGAAAGAATGTATCAAAGAATTTACTTTCCCAGTAATTATAAAACCAATGGATTTTGGAGGCAGTGATGGGGTTTACTTAGCAAATAACGAAAAAGAATGCATGGATGCCTATAGAAAATCGAAACAAATTATGGAGACTTATGCTGATACCTTTCATGTATCTAAAAATAAATTTCTGATTGAAACATTTATTGATAGTCATGACGAAGTTTCAGTTGAAGTGTTGTGTGGTCATCATTTTTATGAGGTCATTACAGTTACCGAAAAATATTTATCTCCCAGACCATGGTTTACTGAAATGGGTCATTTAGTCCCAAGTCACAGATATAAAAATGAAGATATTAAAAACCTTGCAATCCGCACGTGTCAGACTTTAGGTATTACGCGAGGCGTTGCTCATGTGGAAATAAAAATCAAAGGCGACCAACTCTATGTCATAGAAGCTGCTGCTAGACCTGGTGGTGACGCTATAATGGACTTAGTTGAAAATGCTTATGATATGAACCCTTATCAACTCCATATTTCTATGTACATTAATAATAAAGTTAAATCAGCAGATATATTCACACCAAAACGTACGTCTGCTATCGCTTTTATGAAAGCTAAAAAAGGTAAGATACAAAATATTAACTATCCTGATATAGCCAATGATTCTGAAATAAAAAAAGTAAATTTATTAAAGGGTATTGGAGACAATGTAACCGATCCTGAAAATTGGAGCAGTCGTGAAGGACTTGTGTAGTTTAGCTGGCCTGAATTATCGACTACAAAAACTTTCAAACATATTCATAAAGCCAATGAACTGGCATCTAAAATTTTTGATTGTAGTGATGCGCATCATGACTAATTATTTAATAATCACTGCATTATACCGTTTTATCTGTTTAGCCTACCTAATTCTTTGCTTAGCAATTAGAAGTAGAAATAAGATGATGCATCTTACCTCTATAAACGAATCATCTCCACCCAAGTCATCTGTAAAATTAATACATTATTTTATGAGCATGCTGATGTGGCCAATATTGGGAACAATTAACTTTATGCTACCTACGCTTACAACTTATAAAGGCGGTGAAGTTCATGAAGTCGCGCTATTAGACAGTGTTTTAGGTATAGGCATGGCTATCATTGGTGTACTATTTAGTAAATTTATTTCAAGTAAGTGGATGCATTTATTATTCATCCTCAGTATTGTAATCACTATCTCATGGTATGTATTAGAAGATATACTCTTATTTAAATTAGTTTTAATGTTACTATTCGGTTTAACTTTTGGTGGTGCTAGAATTATTTTCAGAAAAATGATTGTTACAACCTATGCGAGCCATACTGTAAAACACATTTATTCCCTGGGAAATGCTTTAGGTCTCCCTATTCTCGCGCTATGTATTTATTTAAGCATATTAAATTTAAACTTTGTTTGGTTACCATCATTTATTTTATTAATTGTATTACTCTTTTTGCTTAAAATTGGACATCATGAAAGGATTTCATCGCATGAAAAATCACCTAATTGAAAAGAAAGATATTTATAACATTGTATCTTACTCGCAACAAGAAATTAATGTCGAAAAATTGTTTGATCAACTTTATGGAATGATAACTTACATGCTAATTTCACCTTGTATGAAATTAGCTTTTTTATTGTACATTATCCTACGTTCAGTCTAACTTCAGACAAACCGTATACTTACCTAACGCTTGTATAAGTCTATAGTTACAGTGAATGATCCGCTCCTTATTATCATTCATCTATTGTAAAGACTTTTCAAATATATTCACTGTTGCTATTAATTTTTCTTAGAAACTTTTCCTATTATTTATCATTTAAAGTGCTGATTCATTAAATTTTACCGCAAATGCCAAATGCCATATCTCTTATAAAAGCACTGTGATGCTTTTCAGATTCATTTGTTAGATCATTTAAAAATTGTTCAATAGAAAAAGATGATTTAACTACCTGACGTTCTTTCATTCTGGTAGCCATGATATCTATAAGCCACTTCAAATCATTATCGTCTGAGGTTTGAATCACTGCTTCTGAGATAAATTCTACAGGCACTACGCCTACTTTTTGAAATAATATATAAAGTTTTTGGCCAATATGAATATCGCCACCTTCACTTTCTACAGTTTTCCATACTAGTTGAATCGCTTTTTGATGCATTGGTAAATTATCTGCGCCTACACCGCCATTAATAGCATCACTTTCTTGAAAACAGAATATGCCATTAGGTTTCAAATGACCTTTCAATACATTTAAAGCTTCATATGCACCTGGTAAATACATCAAAACTCTTCTACCCACAATTGCATCAAACTTGCCAATGTCTTTAGGCAAATTATAAATATCACCTTTAATATATTTTACATTCTCAAATTGATTATTTTCTTCAGCCATATGAAGCATATCTTGGTTCATATCCACACCAATTACTTCACCTTGGTCACCAACTTTATTTGCAACAATTTGAGTAACCTCGCCCGTAGCGCAACCTACGTCCAGTACGCGCATTCCGTTTTGGATCGATGCTTTTTCTAATAATTTAACTATAAAATCATTTCTCTTTTGCATATTTCATCCTCCTAATCTCTGATATATCATTATTTTTATTATTAAAAAATACCGTGAATCTAAAACTTTAAAAATTTTCTTTATTTTTACTTGAAAAATATATTGCTATACTAAATAGCACATGTATATAATATTGAATAAATACGTTAGCGTTAACTTTTTACACAAATAACAGTAAGGGGACAGATTAAGTGAACAAAAGTTTATATAAATATGTTTACCACTTTATATCATTATTAATGGCACATGTTATTTCCAACAAAGATAATATTTTGACTTTTATTTTCAGCTAATGTTGGAACCACATTATAAAAATCTGAATACTTCATCGTTACAAAAATCACGTCATATATATCCTGTTCTGAAAGTGTGTTGATCGTTGGTATATATTCAATTGTCGTCTTTCTTTGTAATAAATGTTTAAGTTTTAGTCCTTTTTGATTCAATTGTTCTAAAGTTTTCCCTCGTGCCAACATTGTAACAGTATTTTCTTTTGATTTATTTTTATTTTTTAATTAGAAAAAATAAATTACTTATGAAAACATTAACTTTAATTGGTAATTACTCTATGGGGATATACTTAGTACATCCTTTAGTAAAATGGCTTGTATTAAAAATTTCAATTTTTGATAATAGAGATAGCATACTGTTATATGGTCTTTCATACATCATTATCGTCGGTTTATCTGTACTAGTTATTCATTTACTTATTAAAATTCCAAATGGAAACTATATCGTACCTGTCCCTAGAAAACCAAAACTTAAAAATAATCTCACTCAATATTTCAGAAGTAAACCATCATCATAAATTTACTGTTTTCCATCTAATCAAATTCATTTCACTATTAATATAGCGAAAAGCAATATAGCTTCCTTGACACCACACGTCAAGGAAGCTATATTTTGACTTTGTAGGAGAACGAAAACCGCATAAAAGACGTATTTACTGAAAAATACATTAAGTTGCGCTATGCCCCCACTACTATAAAAATAACTACTATTCACAAGCTACTTTTTAAAATCACCCCCAAAAAAAATTGCACAATTTATACAACTTTTAAAAACTATTCCATAATTACTGGTTTTAATCGTATAATAAATAACAAAAGTTAATTGTTGTCACAAAACACAAAAAGCAACTATTTATATTTACACAACTAGAGGCTAATTACAAAATTTCATCAAATTATAAATCTTATGAACATAGAAAGGGATATGAAATGAAAGTTATAAAAAGTAATAAAGTAACAAATAAATTTAAAGTAAGTATACTTATAAGTACATACAATAAAGAGAAGTTTATTGAAAATACGTTAAATAATATATTGGCACAGACAATGAATAAAAATGATTTTGAATTAATCATTGTAGATGATTGTTCCACAGATAATACGCTTGATATTATATCTAAAAAGATTGAAAGTTTTTCTAATTATCAATTTGTTCAATTAGATGAAAATTCAGGAACACCTGCCAAACCTCGTAATCTATCAATCGATTTAAGCAAAGGTAAATACATTATGTTTGTAGATGGCGATGATTGGTTACCTTCAGATGCCTTGGAAAATTTATATACGCTTTTAAAATCAAATAAAACTGACTATGCTACAGGTCTTACAAAATATGTATATAGTGATCGTATTGCACGTAGTGGTGTTGCCTTATCTAAAATTGCATATAATAAAATTGGTTTGAAAAATTTTAGAAAATCATTTTATCATTTAGCGCCTGCTGGTAGGATGATGAAATCTAGTGTTATCAAAAAAAATAATATTCGTTTCCCAGAAATGATATTTGGAGAAGATTTACAATTTTTCGCTGAAGTGTTTTTTAACACTAAAAATATCAGTACCACACAAGACGTTGTTTATTGTGCTAATCGTTATGACGAAAATATTTCTTTAGTAAAATCTGAAGCATCTACCGTGCTTAATCGTATAAAATGGCAAAATGAAGCCTACCGTTACTTAACAAAAAAATACAAAAACAATAAAATTTTTGCTAACTTATTATACCGAATTATAAACAAAGATATTTTAGAAGGTAAATTTTATAAAAAAGGATTCATTAAAGAAATTGATACATTACTTCCTGTCTTTCAAGATATTTTAAATACGATAGATAATGATTTTAATTCTTTGGACTATGCAGATGACACATTGAATCAACATGCCTTAACGCTCATTAAAAATGGTGACAAAGAAGAGATTATAGACTTTGTTAACTTTTATTTAAAGAAAGACGAGAAGCCACTTTACCTTTCAAACGATAAATACTATTACGTCTATAAAGAAAATAAATATAAAAAAAGAATGCATATCATATTGCAAAAAATAATCAAAAAAGATGAAAACATATTTTTAAAACTCTACTCTAAAAACTCAGAATTAAAATATCTTGAAATAAAAAATAGAAAAGATCCAACCAACTATACAGTTCTAGAGATTAAAAAACATCTTTTCAAAACTGGAGAATACACAGTTCAATTCAAAGCAAATGAACTTTCAAAAGGTAAATTAGCACTGACAGTACTTGATAAAGATTTAAATGGAGCTGCTATTAAATCAGGTATGCAATTCGATTTTTATGAGACTGTTAACGGAAATCTCGGTTATATTAAGAAATGATACTTTTATCCTCCTTATTATAGATTTAATGATACGTCCTAACTATCAAAATAAATCAATCAGTAAAATTTAAAAACGACAGTTATAACCTGTAGTTGAAGCGATGTCATAACACATAGCCAGTAACAAATAAAATACTTATAGATGCAAAAAGGCGAACCCACTAGGATTCGCCTTTATTTATAATATGATCAAATAACAAGATTTGAATTTTCATATTATTTCCCTCTTTTCTACTATTTGCTTTTCCTTGAATTTACAACCCAATTGTCTTTCTGATACCTTTTAATTGAATATCTCTCATCGTCGATGCCACTTCTCTTACGTCAATGCTATCTTTATTAGCGGACCAATACTGAAATGTTTTAATTAAAATAACATACAAATATTCTTTCACTAAATCTTCACGTACTTTGGATACATGATGAAGCTCACCTAAATTGATAAACCTTTTGCCTATTTCATTCTTTATTTTCATTTCAAAACTTGAGTCTCCATTATGCCCTAATAAAAGTCGTATTGTTTCTGAATATGGCTCTAATACTTCAAACAATTGTTGAAATACTTCAACATTCAACATATCTTCTTTCGCAAATTGTTGATCTATCTTTTGACGTTCTTCGTATAAATGCGTCAAAATCTCTTCTATCTCTGATAGCAAAATTATATTTATCATCATAATATCTATAAAATGTACTTCTTGTGATCTCCGCTAATCATACTATTCTATAAATGTCAATAACTCATGTATTAATTTTAATATTTATACTGCCGATTAATAGATAATATAACTATTTTATTCTAACCAAAGATGTTTGGTTTAGCATATTATGTAATAATTAATAAGATTAAAAATTTTTTTACTAAACAACTATGGATATACCAAAGCAACTGAATTTACTGATTTATTATTGCTCTCTTCTAAAAGTTTTTATCGTTTAATAAATGAAATTTTAAAAGATCTATTAATAAGCTCCCCAAAACCAACGACTGTGTACCAAATTATTAATAAATTCTATATTAGTGAAAGTATGTTATCCGTAGATGAAAAAATGATTATAGAAACGATCCAGCCATTTAACCTAAAACTGATTCGCAAAGATCGTACCTTGGTAATTTCTGGAGAAGAATCTGATATCAGAAGTGCATTAATGCAAAGTATGGATACTATATTTTTAGATATTGAAAAATCAGATAGTATACCCAAAATATAGAAGAAAAAGATAAAATTTTGTTTATCACCAAATAAGTACGATTGAAAAAACGCTCAATGTTAGCATACCGTACCCATACAATATTAATATCTTTTCACACTTATATATTTTAATATCACGCTTTAGAAAGCACGAAAAACCCGAAGTAAAAAAACATAAAAATTGCACCCCTTAAAGTTGGAATTTTAGTCCGACTTTAGGGAGTGCATATCATTTGAATTCAACGAAAGTGTTTTTTATTGTTATGACTTATATTCAACTATATAAAAATATTAGATTTAACTAATTGAACTTTTTATTTGTATCTCGACCACCTTCTATTGCTTCGTCGAGATATTCTATATTAGATTCTAAGTTAATAACGCTGTAGTATGGTTTAGATTTAATACGCTCTTTATCACCAATAATATAAAATTCTTTTTTAGCTCTTGTTACAGCAACGTTTAATAAATTTGGTTTTGCACATGACCAATTGACTGCACCATCTTGATTATTGTCAGTACCTATTACAAAATAAACTTTCTTTGCTTCTTTACCCTGGAATGTATGTACAGTTCCAATTGAATTTTTGATCCAGTCACTTACTTTTTTAGTATCATCGCTTACAGTTTGAATCAATTCTCTTCTTGCTAATAATTGAATTTGTTTTTTTACTTCAGTAAATGGTGAAATGACATAAACGCTTGGTTCATTCTCTCCATTTTCTATACTTTGTTTCCAATCGTTTTTAAGTAGTGCTATGACTTTATCCCCTTGTTCTTTTACGAATTGCCTCTGTACAGAATTACCTTTAACATCATACCATCCAGTTTTACCTATATCGGTAATAGTTTTAGGTAAGACCATTTTATTATCATAGGCAATTTGATTGGCGATAGTAAACATTGGCTTTAAACATCTTCTATGTACCCATAATGGAATTCCAATCCAGTGTTTTTTAGCATCATCATCCGTCTGGGTTTTCCAATATCCATATTTATTTGCAAAGTCAGCTACGGTTTGAACAGAAGATTCTTTTGAAAGTAAGCGTTCATGAATATTATAGCCTTTTCTAATATTAGCTATTAAATTATCTTCCATTGTTACTACTGGCTCTATTTGAATAGGATCTCCAACTGCAATCACTCTCTTAGAACGATATAATGCACCGACTGCTGCTTGTGGTAGGGCTTGTCCGGCTTCATCTATAAACAAGTAATCAATAAAATCTTTAGGCAAACCTCTATACATTGATGCAAAACTTGCAAATGTTGTACTCACTACAGGAAAAATAAGATGCATCACATTCCATGCATTAGTCACTCGAATCGGCGCTGAATCAAGATATGAATTACGAGCTTTAAAGTCTTGCATAGCATAATAAACTGGACCATTATTGGCAATTAATATCAGTTTTTGGAGTTCCATTGCTTTTAAAAATAATAATCCACGATGATATTGTAATTCATTAGAATTCCACAGGTTTTCTACCTGACGTTTTTCATATTTATTTTTGTTCCAAAAATCAGAATCAGGAAATGTCACATTAGAATCACTTTTATATTGATTATACTCTGTCAATTTAATATTACACTCATTTATTTTTTCTTCGTTATTCTTTATCTTTTGCTCAAAATCTTTATTATTATTACTTATCTCTTTTATACATTTTTGTAAATCATTTATTTTCGTATGGTAAGACTTTTTTTCTTCTAATAATTTTATTTTATCTTCTTTACACTTATCTAGATTATTAGTAGTAGTTTGGTTTAACCAAGACTTCATTTTCTTAAATATATTATTGGGGTTATATGTTTGAATCATTTCATCAATTGTTTCAATTTGTTGCTCTATATATTGAAAATTATTTTTTACATCCTCTAATTCACTGTTTTTGCTTGATAAATCATTACGGTTTTGATTTAAACTTTCTTTCAACATTTCTATTTCTGATTCTAATTCTTTTTCTTTATTTAATAATTTTTCATTTTCTTTGTATTTATTATATGCTTCAACTGATAGTTCTTTTAATTCTTTCACTTTTTTGAGTTCTTTACCAAAATCTTTCGTACAATCTCTCCATTTTTTCATAAGTTGTTTATAACTAAGACTATTTTTTTCATTTTGCAACAACTTCACAAATGAAGCGTGCGGATCGTCAAATTTTGAATCACTATTATTTGAACCATTATTAAAAATTTGATTCATTACTTTATTAATATTGTCACCTTTTCCAAACACACCTGAAAATAATCCCCACGCTGGCTCTCCTATTAATCGAGATGCAATCGTGCTAAAGCTTTTCAATTCATCGATCGCTTTATTATAAGATAGTTCATAATCTGGAAACACTTTACCTTCATGATCGCGAGCTACTTCTTCCATTTTTGGTAAATCTTTAGATATGTTTTCTACAGCACCATTATTACTTGATGCAACTACCATTTTAAATTTAGAAAATTCCTCTTTTAACACTTTAATAGGAGAAGTATCTGTTTCATGTATTTTAAAATTTTCAAATGCATCTCGTGGTTCATCCAAAGCTGCAAAGGCTTTAGCACGCTCAACAACCAAGTGTGCAAAGATATCCTTTAATAAAGTCGTTTTCCCTGTTCCTGGAGGGCCATTTACTGTACTAATATGTTCTTTACTACTTGTTATTTGGTTTACAGCTAATTGTTGCATTAAATATAATTTATGTTCAATTTGAGATGGCCAACGACCGTCTGGTAAGTTTGCCGGGTGTAAAAACTCATCGAATATTTCTTTATTCTCATCTACTTCAATACGCTTTTCACCATTTATACCTTCAATATAAGCTTTCAAAGTTTGATTAGGGTCTTTACGAGCTCTTTCTATATCACCAATAAAGAAACTATTAAAATTAGGGTCTGGAGATTCACTATTTTTAACATATTCAATCACAAAATAATGTTTGAATATGCCATTTGTTTCAGAAATAAGTACAGCAAAAAAGTCACGATATGTTGCATCCAATCGCTTAAGTTTATCTTTGTTAATAGGCTCATCTGCAATAATTTCGTTAAATCTTTGTTGAAATTTACGTTTAGAGTCATTAAATATTTGTTCTATATTTGCGCTCTTATTATTTCTGATTTCTTTAAGTGCACTCATAATCATGGGAATATGTAGACTGTCTGTTATTACTTTTCCATTTTCATCAGTTTGGAATGTATAGCCATAACAACGCTTTTCATTTGGGTTGAAAACTTCTGTGTTATCGTTAAAAATATTTTGAATTTCTTTATCAATTTCTTTATAGTAAAAGCAATTTCTATATAAACGAAATATTCTTTTACCGTATTTTTGAGATTGCTCTGCAATTGTATATCGTTCGTCATTCCATATATCATAATAATCATCAAAGCTTTGTAATTGCTTTTGTTGTTCATTATTTTGAAAATTACTTTTAGGTAAAGTGCTTCCCTTGTCGTATTTAACTTCACCAGGTTGTAAAGATTCTACAAGTAACCATGCTGATAAAGTATCATTAACTAAATTCGCCATTTTATCTCACCCTTATTTAATTAAGTTCATCACCTTATTTTAGCAATATTCTGAAAAAATTCATAATGACTATAAATATTAATAATATTCTATTAAGTTAATCAAACAATTAAAATTTCTATAAATTCTTACTTTGATAATAATTTAGTCTATCTTTCAGAAATTTCACATCAGATTTTAAATCTAATTCATGCATTTTCCTGTGACAATTAGGGTCTAAAGCAACAGCATTATCGATGCTATCTTTCCCACCGTTGGCTAGCCAATCTACATGATGACATTCAAGATATGCTCTCCCATTTCGATCCTTAAACGGAGCTGGTTTATTACATAAATCACAATAGCCATTAGACCTATTTTTAACATGTGCAGCCACATGGATATTTCTGGCATATACTTTAGTAACCGCTTCTTTTCTTCCCACTTGTTTCACCTTTATAGCACGTTCATAGATATCATTGTCACTGAGTTTATTTATTAGATTCGCCTGTTCTCTATACTTTTCATCCGAAATATTTCCTGGGATATAATATTCACTGTTATTAAAAGTTAGCGGGAAGACCCAAACCATTCTATCATTTTGCTCTGTAGTATATGGTTTATCATACAACCTCACTTCTCCACGAAATATATGTTCGCCCGAAATAAATGATTCAAACAGATATACTTTAATACTTAAATCTTCAGAATGGTTTAAAGTCTTATTTTGACCATGCTCAATATCTTGATCACCTTTTTGACCCATACCTGTATAATGCAATGTTTCATTTCCTTCATCATCTATTACTGTATGATCTCTATAAACATCATTTTTATGGTTCGAGAATAAGACTAGTGTATTAGTTAAATGAGAACGTCGCATTCCTCCCTGCTGCGAACATTTGAATACATCACTAATCGTATTATTGTCATACTTTTTATCAATTATGAGATTATCAATTCCTTCTGTTACCTTTTTATGCCAACGCTTTACTTGTTCTAGATCAAAGAACTCTTCATTCTGCGCTTTAACTATTGGCATTCCGGCTTTCTTCCAATTTCGAAAGGTGCCATCATTTATTTTCAACAATTGCATTAAATCTTTTCTCTTTAATAATTCGCTCATAATATTTTCCACCTTTATCTATATCTATTACTGTAACATTACCATATTGTCAAATTATTATTAGTTTCCTTTTTCATATAAAAAAATGGAAATAACTAAAATCAATAGTTATTTCCATTCAAAACTTTAGTTTTAAGATAAATAATGTACAATTTTTATCTCTGATTCAACAATTTTATCATTATAAAATTCGCTTGAATAGCAACTAAGTCATGTTTTTTGAACTGATAAATCTACTACTATATCTTTTTAAACATGGTAAAAACTTCAGCTAAATTATTTGTGATACGCTTCCCCCTACCAGTGATATTGCTAAAATATTTTAGCATGAAATGTCAGAAAGCTAAATAAATATTAAATCATATTATTGTCTTACATTACCTTATGTTGATACAGTAGCAACAAAACCTCTTATGACTTTGATAGCGATAATGTCTTAAGTATTTTGTGTTTTTCCAATAACAAGATTAATTCACTTCAACATCACCATATTGAAGTATATATGCATAGAATATAAGAGAAATAACCCTATTTGAAAGATATGAATCAATATATATTCTATATAATTAATTATAATTATATAGAAATAAATTATAATTCTAAATAAACAATAAAACAATAAAACAATAATAAAAAATCAACATATCCTTGTGCATACGTTGATTTTTATTATTGAGCTTCCATAAATTCATAAAATAGACAGAATGCATGATTAAGAAAAATAACCTTTTATTATAGAAAAGTTACAAAGTGCTTCAATGTAAAATCTACTTTTCATTTTTAAAACCTAGATTTATGTTTCAAAGTTTTAATATACGCTTCCGTTTCTGTAATAAAATCATCATTATAATTCACTTCATCTATATCCTTTGAATATACTAAGTTTCCATATAATTTATTGAAGATCGATAATTTACCAAATAATTTTAATAGCTTGTTCGGTAATTTAATACTAATACTTTTTTTATTTTGCAATTCTCTCATTTTAAAAATTGCATGATTAGTATTTAAGTAATCATTATTTTGTGGATTAAATATACCTGAACTTTCATTCTCAATAAGTTCATTAATATAAATCTCAAGATTTTCAATATATATACTACTTCTTTGATTATCAATTCGAGGATATAGAGGTGAAATGTTTAGATAGTTTAATCAACTTACTAAAATTACCTGGTGCTGATTCACCATAAATCATTGATGATCTTAAAAGAGCTACCTTAAATTCATTTGATTGAATTTCATCTAACATTTCTTCTGCACGTATTTTTGATAGTCCATATGAAGTTTTTGGTTTAGTTAAAGTTTTTTTACTTATAATAACTTGTTTACCTACTTCGCCATCAAGACCAAATACTGACATAATACTAAAGAATATAAACTGATTTACGCCTTCGCTTTTAGCTTTTTCAGCTATTTCTTTTGTTAGATAGTAATTTACATTCATATAATTTACCATAGTAGCATTTGGGTTATTATTATGTACAATTGCGGCTAAATGTATAATGACGTTATATTTACTAAAATCTAATTCTTTCCACTGATTTCCTCTAACATTAATTTAGTCAACAACATGACCTTGTACCTTTAAACAATCATTTAAACGATTTCTAATATATCCATTCTTACCAGTGATTAAAATTGTTTTTCCCATTAATGTTTCACACCTTCGGATGTTATCGTGTTTCTAATCGTTTTGTATATAATAAACATATCTAAAATGAAAGTTTGGTTTTCAACGTAATATTTATCATATTGAACTTTTTGATCATCTGTAATATCATCTCTACCCATTACTTGTGCTAAGCCCGTTAGTCCAGGTTTTACCGTATGCACACTTTCATTCGTTCTTTTAGCAATCAAATCATATTGATTATATAAAGCTGGTCTAGGACCAACTACAGACATATCACCTTTAATAACATTAAATAATTGAGGTAATTCATCAATTGAAGTTTTTCTAATAAAACGTCCTGATTTAGTAATGTATATATTAGCATCAATTTTATCAGTTGCCACATCTGGTGTTTCAACTTTCATAGATCTAAATTTATAAATATTAAAAATTTTATTATTTATACCAGGTCGTTTTTGTTTAAAAACAATTGGACCTTTAGATTCTAATTTAATAGCTATAGAAACTAAAAATAGGAATGGCGATAAAAATCCTAAAACTACTATGGAAGTAAACAAATCAAAAACTCTTTTCATACACTTACTCTCCTTTTAATTTTTCTAGATAATTAACAACTAACCATCATAAATATAAAATAATAATTCATTTTATAAAAATTCATAAACTTTAACAAAATACATTATTCATTTATCAAATGTGATATAGTTATATTGTACTTAATTAACATATAGGTAGGAATTAAACCATGAAAACATATACGAAATTAATATTCAGTAAAGAAATTTTATTTGTACTTTTTTTATACGCGGGCTTTTATAAATCAGTGGTGCCTTTTAGTGGTGCTATAGATATAACTATTGCTTTATTATTTGCTTCAATTTCGATAACTTTATATGACACAATAAAAGATGGATATCTTTATAAACAATCACTTGTTTCCATAATAATATTTATATTTTTTATAGTTTATATTTTTATAAGTTATTTTTATAGTCCTTCGGCTGATTCTTTAACAAAATCACTTCATTTTTCACTAACATCTGGATGGGCATTTATTGGTTCTTTTTTGATAATAAAATCTAATAATTCCTTTAATAAAGTTTTTAAAGGAATCATAATTTTAGCATTAATATCTTCAATTTTTGGTCTTAAGGAATATTTCAATAATACTATTCATACTCAACTGAATGTATTCGGTTCTGATTATTTAGCATTAGGTAGACTATTAGGTATAAGTATTCTCATATTATTAGCAAATATTTTATTAATCAAACAAAGTATTACTAATAAAATATTCACTTCAATGACAACCTTATTTCTATTATTGATCCTAATAGTATCAGGCGGTAGAGCACCCTTGTTATTTTTAATAATCACTATTTTAATATTTTTATTATTCCAAGTGAATTTGAATAATAAAACATTAAAATATAACAAGCTTTTACCTTCATTTATTGTATTTTTAATTACAGTTGTTTTAATCTTTTTCAAATCAAATTTAGCGATTTTCGAAACTTTTAAGACTCGCTTGCTTTTCCTAACTACCCAATCAGGAGGTGGCGCCTCAGCAAGTGGAAGAATTGATCGTTTTAAAATAGCTTTCGATATGTTTAAAGATAGTCCAATATATGGAAAAGGAATTGATAGTTTTTCAAAGTATTACGGGATGGCAAATGATTATCCTCATAATATCTTTCTAGAAATTGCAGCTGAACTAGGTATCATCGGTATATTAATCTTTTCAATAATATTAATTTATTCATTGTATAATTTGCACTTGAATTTTCAAAAAGATAAACAAAACAAACTACTATATTGGAAGATTTTACTTATATTTATTTATACTTTATTAAATGCTAATATATCAGGTGATATAATAGGCAATAAAATATTATTTGCTTCTTTAGGTTTTATGATAGCATTTTCAAATATATATAGACATAATTTATCAATAAATAAAAATTAATATAATAATAATCTAATTCAATAGTTATCTACTTGAATTAGATTATTTTAATTTTAATCTCTTTTAAATATATCTCGTGTATAAACTTTATTTAATACATCTTCGAGATCCTTTTCATATCGATTAGAAAGTATAATATCAGATGTATTTTTAAATTTTTTTAAATCATGTTCAACTTTTATATTTTCAAATGTATCTTCTTTATAGGTAGGTTCATATATAATTAATTCTGTCTTCTCATTTAAATTGTGCATAATGTCTTGTATAGATGAATATCTAAAATTATCAGAGTTGGTTTTCATAGTTAATCTATATATTCCTACAGTTTTTGGGTTCTTAGACATAATTTGATTAGTTATAAATTTTTTCCTTGTATTATTAGAGTCTACTACTGCGGATATAATATTGTTCGGAATATTTTTATAATTTGCTTTTAATTGCTTCGTATCTTTTGGTAAGCAATAACCACCATATCCAAAGGACGGATTATTATAATGTTCCCCAATTCTAGAATCTAAACTAACACCTTCTATAATATCTTTTGAATTCAAATCATTAATTTCTGCATACATATCGAGCTCATTAAAAAAGGAGACTCTCATTGCTAAATAGGTATTAGAGAATAATTTAATTGCCTCTGCTTCAGTAGAATTAGTAAGAAGAATTTTCGCATTATTATTCAATGCTCCTTTACGAAATAATTCTGCAATTTCTTTACCTTTATCACTTTTTTCACCTACAATTATTCTTGTAGGATATAAATTATCATATAGTGCATTTCCTTCCCTTAAAAATTCTGGAGAAAAAATTATATTTTTCTTATTATATTTTTCTTTTATCTTCTTAGTATACTCAACTGGGACAGTAGATTTTATTATTATAGTTGCATTATCATTCATTTTAATACACTTTTCTATAACTTCTTCAACAGTTGAAGTATCAAAATAATTATTATTTTCATCATAATCGGTCGGCGTAGCAATAATAATATATTCTGCATCTTCCAAAGAGCTTTCTAAATTATTACTAAATCTAATATTCAAACTGTTATAATTCAAAAACTCTTCTATTTTATCATCTTCAATTGGTGATATATTTTTTTCAATAGATTTATTTTATCTCCTAATATATCATAAGCTACAACATTTTCATGTTGAGATAATAATAAAGCGTTCGCTAATCCTACATAACCCATTCCTATTACAGTGATGTTCATTTTTCTTTCCTCATCTCTATTTTATTTAAAAGATTTTCCCATTTATTTATTATAAATTCTTCTGAAAATGGCTTTTCTTTAGAATTCCTATAAGCAGTATCTTTAAGTTGATTATAATCTTCCCGATTTTCGTACAAATAAATTATTTTATCATATAAAAATTTCTCTTTACTTTTATCACTTTTTTTTGAAAATATAGTATTTCTCCTATTATTCCATACAGCTGGGTTCGGTAAATTTTCCTGATTAAAAAACCAATAACTTGGTTCCGTTAAATAACCATTCTTATTCTCTTTAATTAATTCTGGGATAGAATATAGTTTTGTAGTGATAACAGGCGTCCCATATTTCATTGCTTCTAATATTGTTAATCCAAAACTATCTTGTCTAGTTAAGTGAATAAGTACATTAGATTCTATATAGTATTTCTTTAATTCATCATAACTAATACCAAACTCAATAAGATTAATGTTTTCAGAATTATTAATCTTCAACAATATCTTTGGTGGAATGTCATTGCTTGAAGTGATAATATTTAACTCTATATTTTTTATCTTTTTTTCTAATTGAATAAATGTATTTACAACTTCAATTCCACCTTTTGATATAAACCCTTTTCCTTGAGCTATAAAAAGCAAACTGAATTTTTTATTATCATTATGCCGTGTGTCTATTTGCAATTTTTCTTCAGTTATTAATGGATATATTTGTTCAATAATCAGATCATCTCTCTCTATTATTGGTCCATATAATTTAATAAACCCTTCCCTACATGCTTCGGACATACAAATAACTGCTTTTAAGTTCTTATCATTTATTAACTTTGTTAAATTTCTTTTTCCCATTTTAGTTGAGTATCTTTTTAGCTTATAGTGAAATAATGCGGTTGGATTTTCTAAATATATTATATATGGTACATTTGCTTCTAAGAATCTGTTATATGTAGCATATATATCTGCCTTATTGGTTACCGTTTTTATTGTATGAATATAACCTATAATATCTAAAATTGTACTTCTTCCCACTAAAGATAATATCTTCTTTTTCATAGTGAATTTTTCATAACTATTATTTAATGAACTAATCATCCATCCATTAAATTTTGTGTTAAAAAGATGATTGAAAAAACCTCTTGTCTTAGAAACAAATAATACTTTTTTCATTAATTTTTCTCCTTATTTTGTTTTACAAATAAAACAATTAGAACATGCATCAAATATTTTGTTATATTGGCTATTACCAAACTATAAGCAAATCCTTTTAATCCAAAATTGGTACTTAATAATATTGCTAGCATTAAATATACAGTTCCATATACAAATTGAATTATCGTTTGATATGTTATTGGATATTTTTTTAATAGAAAATTATTCAATAAATTTGTTACTATATTAAATAAAATACCAATTGTAATAATGGGAATCAGCTTTTTTGCTTCATCTGCCAAATTTATATAAAGTATATCTACTAAAAAATTGGAAAAAGAATTTATTATAAAATATAATGGAAAAATAAATAATAATGTTATTAGATATAATAAAATTAACCGCCTTCTCTTTATATTCATATCTAAGTTAGTGATATGCGATAACAATACATTATTAATAGGTGTCAAGATCATAATTATTATTTTAGAGATTGCACTAGCAGCAAAATAAATCCCCATACTTGCTGCTCCTAAAATAGGAATAATTAAGAATCTATCAAGGTAATTCAAAAAATTATTAATAAAGTTGGAAAAACTTAATTTTATAAAATCCAAAGTTATTGCTTTATTAAATTTAAACTCATCTTTTGATACATTTATTATTAATGCATTTGTTATAAACATATATATAACAGCGAAAATTTCACCACTTAAAAATATAATACTCCACAAGTCTGTGTGCATATATAATAATAATCCCAGAAAATAACCTAATATTATCAGAATGTTTAATTTTAATATTTTATTATATTGTAACTTCAATCTATAATTGACCATAAAGTAATTTCTATTGTTAGCTAAAAATGTAAATATACAGAATAAAATTAAATTTATCGCACCTATATTTATACTTAGTATATTTATGCTTATTAGTACTAAAATAACTGAAAGCGTGTTTATTATATATATAATTAAATTATATCCCTCTACACTTTGTCTATTTATTAATCTAATATTATTTAACGAATTTCCCAAAAAATTAACTATAAGATTATTCACTCCATAAATTGCAATTAAAGTCCCGAATTCTGTAGTACTGATACCACTAGAAAGAAATGGAAATATTATTAATTGAAGTGACATTGCTAGTAAAGTACTCGATAAAACATTTATTAATACATCTTGTAAAAATTTAATGTAATTTTTGGATTTAATTTTACCTGTCATGGGCTTGTCCTAAATTTTGATAAAGCAGCTTATATTTTCTACCTATATCCTGCCATTCAAATTGTTGAACTTTTAAATATACCTGATCATATCTATATTTTTCCTGAAGAATTTTTTCTATCTTTTCAGAAATATCTAATGTCGATAATGGATTTACAGAGTATCCAACTTCTCCATCATTAAATAACTGATCAAATCCTTCTGACTTAGTATATAGTACTGGGGTATTTTGGCTTAATGCTTCTAAATATGTTAGCCCAAAAGTCTCATGTAATGAAGCCATGGCAAAAATATCTGCTTTACGATATTCTTTGATCAAGGTATTTTTATCCATAAATTCTTTATATTCAACGAATGAATATTTTAGAATCTTTCTTAAAATCTTTTTATCTAAAGATTTACCTATAATTACATATTTAATACTATATCCTCTTTTATTTAATTTATTTATTGCTTTGCATATTTTTAGTTGATTTTTTCTTTTTGAAATATATCCCACAGTTAAAATAGTTTTTGTATTATCATTATATTTTGGTTTGTTATATATGTTTGAAATGAAAAAATCATCAATTCCATTAGTGATTATATTACTTTTACTCTTCAGGTTAATATTAAACAGTTTTTCAGTCCTTGTTAAATAACTCTTAGATAAAAAAACAATTCCTTTAGAATTTTTTATTATATTTCTCGCTATAAAATATAAATCCTTTCTATATTTATAAAAATAATTAATATCTGTTGATCTAACAGTAACAATATAAGGAATGTTGTATTTTTTATTCAATATATATGCTTGATAACCATCTGTATATAATGTGTGGGCATGGATAATTGAAAATTCATTTAGTTTATAATATCTTTCTATTTCATTTATACATTTTTTTTGTTTAGTATAGTATAAATATCTATCAATTCCATTATATAATTCTAGGCTATGAACAAATGCTTGATTATTATTGTAAGTATATCCGTTCTTGCGTGGATAAAATACTTCAGATTCATTATTTTCATTGATTGATTTTATGAAATTTTGAAAAAATGCATCACCAAATATTGAACATAAATGTAAGGTTTTCATAGAATTTTACTCCTAATCATTTTATAAATTGTTTTTACACTCCAATATATAATTAAAGAAATCGTTTTAACTATAGATAAGTTTTCATAATTTCTATAAACTAAATAATGATATTTTATCAAATCTAATTTTTTGGATGACAAACTATTTGAATGCAGCCTATGATAAGATAAAACTTCTTCTAAGGTATGTACTTTCTTTGCTTTTTTAATTACCTTTAACCATAGTGCATAATCATTTCTTTTTTTTATTAAGGGCACCGTGAATTTCCCTAGTTTTTTTACGTTAATGATTGCAGTTGAATTACCTATATTATTTTTTAAAATTTGATTATAATTCAATGAATATTTTGGTTTAATTACTGTGGGTAAAACACTATTTTCACTATCCATTTTTCCGTAATAAGTACATGTGAAATTATAATCATTTTTATTCATAAAGTTAATTTGCTTCTCAAGTTTTTGAGGTAACCATTCATCATCACTATCTAAAAATGCCATATATTCTCCACGTGCATTGTTAATTCCAATATTTCTAGCATTGGCCACACCATTATTGATTTTTAAATTTATTAATTTAATATTACTATAGATATCAGAATATTTTGTTGCAATTTCCTTTGAGGAGTCTACTGATTTATCATTAATAATTAGAATTTCCCAATTTTCATAAGTTTGATTTATCACTGATAAAATAGATTTTTCAATATAATCTTCATTATTGTAAAGCGGCATTATCACACTTACTAATCCATTTTGCATTTTTCTTCTCCCGTTTTATTATTATTGACAAAAAAGATTATTTCATCTCGAACACTCTCGTTTATAAGAAAATCATCGATTTTATTATATAATTCTTCTTTTTCTATCTTTTGAACTTTCCCTCTATAAATCTTTTCGTACACTTGTTCTGGATGAATTTCATCCTTATTTAATAGTTCTTCAAACAATTTTTCACCAGATCTAATGCCACTGAACTCTATCCCGATATCTTCTTCTTTATAACCACTTAATCTAATAAGATTTTTGGCTAAGTCAACTATTTTCACAGGTTTACCCATATCTAATACAAATATTTCCCCACCTGTTGCTAATGCGCCCGCTTGTAAGACCAGTCTTGATGCTTCTGGTATCGTCATAAAGTACCTTGTCATACCTGGGTGAGTCACTGTTACCGGACCGCCCGCTTCTATTTGCTTTTTGAATAGCGGTATTACAGACCCTCTTGAACCAAGCACGTTTCCGAATCGTACTGCTACGAAGTCTGTCTTACTTGTTTCATTGTTCATACTTTGTATGACCATTTCTGCTACTCGTTTAGAAGCGCCCATGACGTTTGGTGGGTTTACTGCTTTATCTGTTGATACCATTACAAATTTACTTACTTCTGCTAATTTAGCTGCTTCTGCTGTATTTCTTGTTCCTAAAACATTATTCTTAATTGCTTCTTGTGGATTGTACTCCATTAGTGGTACGTGTTTATGTGCTGCTGCATGATAAACAACGTATGGTTTATAAGCTTGCATGACTTTTTTCATACGCTCTTTATCTTGAACGTCTGCAATAATGGGTATGACTTCTATTTCTTCTTTATATAGTCCAATAAGTTCTTGATGAATGTGATATATACTATTCTCTCCATGACCAAGTAGCATGATTCTATCTGGTGTGAACTTACATACTTGTCTACATATTTCAGAACCGATTGATCCACCTGCTCCTGTTACAAGTATCGTTTTGTGTGTTAATTCTTTTGAAATGGATGCCATATCTAGCTCTACTGGATCCCTTCCTAGTAAATCTTCAACCTCTACTTTTTTCAATTTATTAACTTCAATTTCGCCTGACATAACATTTTCTATGTTAGGCATTTTAAATACTTCTACATTCGTACCTTCACACAACTTATTGATTTCTCTTAATCTCTGTTGTGAAAGTGTCGGAATGGCAATGATGATTTTTTTAATATTAAATTTCTTTACTAATTCTGGTATATCTTTAATGCAACCTTGAACTTTAACGCCAGATGCGATAGACATTTTTTGTTTATTAGAATCATCATCTACTACTAGAACTGGTTCCATTCCCATATATGGTGTATTCATCATTTGACGAATAAGCAATGAACCACCTCTACCACCACCTACTATAAGAGTTGGTTTCTTTTTACCTTCTTTACTAATAAATGTCTTTCTATATATTCTCCAAGACAACCTGGATCCACCGATTAACAATAAGTGCATCATCCAAGTTATAAAATACAGTCGTAAAAAAGGTGCTTGTTGTGTAAATATTGGAACAATTATCCCTGTAGCAACGATGGAACTTGTAACCGATTTAACGATTAATATTAATTCACTAACACTCGCATATTCCCAAGCTCTATGATACAAATCAAAGATTTGAGCGAATACATGATGCGATATAAGCAAGATGAGTGATGATAAAATCAACACGTTAATTGAGTAGCCTTTAAAAAAGGGTTCTAAGATGTAATATCCTAAAAACACTGAAAAAGTTACAATTATTGAGTCTATGAACAACAACATCATAAATCTTTGCTTAATTGATATATATTTCAATTCTCATTCCCCGATTTCTTTAATTAAAATAGACCAAAAAATTTATTCCTCTTAAATTCAATGGGTCTTCCCGTAACCACACTCTTGTCTTGAATCATTGCCTCATTATTATCTAGTAACATGCTTATAACAGATTCAATATTTTTTAATTTAGGCGTACTAAACAAAGCATCCAAACTAAATGGTCTACTTTCTGAATGATGTGCATCTGATGCAACAAAATGCACTAAATTGTGTTCTAAAATTTGTATAGATAATTTTTGTATATTTTTACCAAGCTCACCTGTTAAAGATGAAGCAGTGATTTGACTTAACGCACCATTGTTTATTAATTCATAAAGTAAATTAATATTTTTGGCAATTGCTTTATTACGCTCTGGATGCGCTATTATCGGAACAAAACCTTTAGTTTGAATTTCATAAAGAAGATTCTTGGTGTAGTGAGGTACTGAATTAGAAGGTAATTCTATTAGAAGATATTTAGATCCGTTAATGCCTTTAACTTTATGTTGCTCTAAATCATCCAATATTTGGTCAGTTATCCTGATTTCTTGACCAGCATATAATTGGATTTCTAAGTCTTTGATTTGTTGATTATGTTGTAACTTATTAATTCCCCATTCTACATCAGCAAATATATTGTCATATTTAGGGTGTAAATGATGCGGTGTAACAACGATTCCTGTTATACCTTGCTTTTTAGCTTGTTCTAATAAACTAATTGTTTCTTCTACTGATTGCGGACCATCATCTACACCAATTAATAAATGATTATGAACATCTATCATTACGATTCTTCTCCATAGTAATAATAAGAACTTGACGATTTATCTAATTGAGCTTTGTTTAATACAGCACCTAGAATTTTAGTCCCAGATTTCTCTAATAAATTTTTACCTTTTTTAACTGATTCTTTGTTATTGGTTTCAACATCTATAATATAGACTGCATTTTTAGTTAATTCACCAAATAATTGTGCATCCGTTACTGTATTAACTGGTGGTGTATCAATAAGAATGAAATCATATCGTTGTTTAAGTTCTTCAAATAAATCCATCATATTAGACGAACCAATTAATTCAGATGGGTTTGGTGGTATTGGTCCTGAAGTTAAAACATCTAAATTTAAAACCTCAGTACTATAAACAGCATCTTCAAAAGTACTTTTATTGATGATTACATTGGACAACCCTTTAATATTATTTTTATTAAATATATAATGTTGGGTTGGCTTTCTCATATCTCCATCAATTAACAATGTTTTAAAACCTGCTTGCGCATAAGTTACTGCTATATTTGCTGATACTGTTGATTTACCTGAAGATGGTTTATCAGATGCAATTAATAATGTCTGTATCTCAGCATCTGCAGTGGAAAATAAAATATTCGATCTAATTCCTCTGAATTTTTCACTTACGACTGCTTTAGGTTTTTTATGAGTAATTAATGTCGTTATTTCTGTATCTATTTTCTTAGCCATATAATTAATCCCCTTTTAATAATCAAATCTTTGTATAACTCCTAATACTGGTAAATCCAATAATTCTTCTACATCTTCTTCTGTTTTTATTCTCTTATCTAAGATTTCTTTCAAGAATATTATAATAAGTGCGACAATTAAGCCTAAAAAAACACCGACTACTGCGTTAATAAGTGGTTTAGGTGAATCTTTACTTCCATAATAATCTGCTTTAGAAAGAATAGAAACATTATCTACATTCATAATTTTATTAACATCTTTACTAAAGACGTTTGCTATTTCATTAGCAACTTTACCTGCTGCTTCACGACTTTCATTTTCAACAGCTATGTTTAAAATTTGTGATTCTGCTTGATTGCTAACTGTAAGCATGCCTGCAATTTCTTCACTAGAATACTTACCTTTTAAATTTTTAGATACTTTGTCTAATATTCTTGGACTCTTAATAATTTCTGAGTATGTATTGACTAGTTGTAAGTCTGATTGCACTTGTTGAGCCATCATTTGGCTGTCTGTTTCTTTTTGGTTAACAAGTACTTGTGTAGAAGAAGAATATTTAGGTGTGATAAATAAGAATGTCATCATCATACTTAAAACAAGAAACACTATCGGTAAAATTATTAAATACTTCATGTTTTTCTTTAATATTGCAAATAGTTTATTTAAATCAATTGTTTCTTCCATAATAACCTCCGAAATTTTACTTATGCACAATTTTGATTATACCCCTTTTTTGTAAGTTTTCAAATGAACTTACAAAATAAAAATTATTAATTACGTTTAAAAAATCAATAAATTTTTTAAATATGGAATAATAGAAGCCCCTTATTTAAGGTAGAAATTTATTAATAGATTTAAGGGATAATGTTTGAATAAGCACTATTTCATTTGGTAAATGCCCACTCAATTTTATATTTCGAATTTATATTATTAGTGATGATAATCTTTCTATCATTTTTTTCCTAACATACTCGATATTTGTTCTAGCTTCTTAGCAGAAGAAAAAGTCCCATATATTAAAACTGTATCCATTTTATGTCTCCCTATACTTTTTTATTTATTTATGGATTTAATAAATTCTGTAATTTCTTTTTTCATATAATCATCTTTTAAAGCAAATTGTATTGTGGTTTTAACAAAACCTATTTTTTCACCTACATCATAACGTTCACCTTCAAAATTATAAGCGTATACACAATCTTCAGAATTTAAATGTTCAATTGCATCTGTTAATTGTATTTCGCCACCTCTGCCAATTTCTTGACGCTCTAAATAATCAAATATATCTGGTTTTAGTACGTAGCGTCCCATTATAGCTAAATTGGAAGGGGCAGTCCCAATTTCTGGTTTTTCTACAAATTTATTTACACTAAACAACTCATTGTACGATTCTTCAGGATCAACAATACCGTATCTATGTGTTTCAATTTCATTTACTTGTTGTACTCCTATAATTGATTTACCTGTCGTTTCATACTGGTTCATCAATTGTTTTATGGCTGGAGTATCTGCTTGTACAATGTCATCTCCTAATAAAACAGCAAAAGGTTCATTCCCTATAAATTGTCTAGCGGTCCATATAGCATGACCTAAACCTTTTTGTTCTTTTTGTCTTACATAAAACATATTTGCTAAGTTGCTTGAGTATTTTACTGATTGAAGTAAATCAGATTTACCTTTTTCTTCCAGAATCATTTCCAATTCTTTTTGATTGTCAAAATGATCTTCGATTGCTCTTTTATGCTTGCCTGTAACTATAATAATATCTTCAATTCCCGCTGCTACTGCTTCTTCTACTATATATTGGATAGTAGGTTTATCTAAAATAGGTAACATTTCTTTAGGCATCGCCTTAGTTGCTGGTAAAAATCTTGTACCTAGCCCCGCCGCTGGTATTATTGCCTTTTTAATTTTCATAATTTATTTCCTCCCTTTATCATTTAAAATCACTTATAAAAAGCCTCAAATTTTTATAAATAGATCTTATGCTTAATAATCAATAAAAACTTTCTTAAATATTATACTTGAATAAAAAGACATCTTTTTTAGTATAACAAAATTTAATAGAAAACATATAGTGACATTTAATACATTTTGAATTTCTTTTAATAATAAAATAATATAAAAATGAACTCTATTTACATGAATCTTTGTATCGAGATTACATCTTTAAAATATCCAAATTAAGATTTCTCTGTTTATAACTTATTTAACAGATTAGAGAAAAATTGAATGATAGATTGAATAATTTCCACAATACCGTCCCATAGGCGTTGAAGAAGATTTCTATTTTCTTCTGTATTCAAATCTTTGGCTTTATCCTTCCCTTTATTCAATAAATCATCTGAGTTTTTTTCAATATTTTTTAATACATCTTTAGCATTTTGTTTAAATGCTTTAGGATCGGAAGTTAAGGCATTAGAGTTTGCCACATTCACCATATTATTATTAATCATTTGAATTTGATTATTTGATAATATTTCTGATAAACCACGTTCATCGAGGACTTTATTAACAGTGTCTTCAACTTGTTGTTGTGTAATTTGTTTATCTTGATTTTGTTTAATATCTGCAAGTTGTTCTTTAATATCTGCTATAGAAGCATTTAAAGCTTCATCTGAATACCCATCTTTACCTTTATTTTCTTCCGAAATTGTACCTAAATCATTCATTTCTTGGTTTGAATTTTGAATATCTTCAGTATTAGATCGTTACCTTTTTCTTCATAAGCTTTATAAATACCTGCTAAAGCACCTTCACCCGTTACTGGTTCTACAGAAGCTATATGTATTTCTGCATTTTTAATTCCTGCCGTAATTGCAGCATTTTGATATTGTTCAGATGTCACTTTTGTAATGTTATCTGGTGTATCAATTTTCACATCAACACCCTTACCCCATTTTTTATGTTCAATTGTTGCACTTGAATAAATATAACTTAGATTACTGCTGTTTGGGATATAATTACTCACATCATTGACGTTAACATTATAAGTTTCATAGTTATCATCAACGCCTAGATCATTCTCAGTTTGTTGTAAATCTTGCCCTTCTAAGTCAGCGCCTTTAATAAAAACAGGTTCATCCCAATCTTCTTTATTTTCAGCTGCTTTAACAACACCTGAAGCTGATAACAACAATGTAGCTACTGCTAAACTAGTTATTGTTTTTTTCATTTTCAAATACACCATCCCTTAAAATGTTTCATATATTTATATTAATCGTATCCAATAACACATTTTTGGATTGTTTCAATCATTTCTGAATCAGCCTGTGTCATATCATATTTATAAATTTGGTTGAATCTTGGATTATAAATACCAATGTAACGTATATTCTCAAAGGTAGGATTTTGAGATGCCTTACCCATTAAATAATATATCACTAATTGAAGCGTACTGTTTTTCTGTGGTAGTTGTTTTGAAACTTTAAAATCCCACAAAGTATCTTCAGTTAGAAAGTCGCCATCTCCAGTATCAATAATGCTTGTATAACCACCCTCAAATGTGAAACCATCCATTTTAACTTCACCAATTTGATTAAAAAATGAAAGACTTCTGTTTATAAGTGATTTTATATTATTAATTGTGTCTTGATCTGGAATTTTAAATTCTTTAGGCATGCTTCCTGCTCTATATACCATATCGTAATTTACCAATTGACATGCTTTAATAATAGATAGATCATCATTATCATTAATATCTTTTAACAATGATTCGGCTGTTTGTAATTCCCCAGCTAATTTTGCGCCAGTTAACGATATGGCAAATGATTTTTCTTTGTCTTGATTTATAACCATACGAGTAAGGTAGTCTACGACTAAACCAATTGTTTGAGGTGCTATATTTTCATATTTTGTATCTATAAGTGTTTCTGGTTCTAGTTGCTTAACTTCAAATGATTTTCTGTTTAAATACCCACCACGGGGTTGTTTAATTTGTGAAATTCTTTGTGTAACACTAACCAATTAAAGACTCCTTTTGATAATAATATTTTTATATTTATGAAGCGTTTGAAGTTTCTTTGTCATTTTCTGAGCTTTTTGATTCTACATCTTGAGATTGTTCATTTTCATAGTTGTTACCATCAGTATTTTCATCATTGTTTTGGTTATTATTTTCTTGTGCTGCATCTGGATTTTGCTTATCTTCGCTAGATGGTTGTTCTATTTGTTGATTTGGATCCTCACGTTCCTCATTTTGCGAAGCTTCCTCGTTACTATTTTCTTGCTGTTCTTCATTATTTTGTTTTTGATTGGATTCATCATTATTTGTTTCAATGTTCTCTCGGTTTTGGTCAACTTTTGCATCTTTTTTCGTTGATTGTTTACTATTATCACTTGTTTGATTATTCTCTTTTTCATTTTGAGACTGGTTGTTATTTGATGTTGATTGATTTGACTCATTGTCATATCCTTGTTCTTTTTGCCAATAATTACCTACGATGTTTGAAAGTTCTTTATATTTTTGTTCTGGAACATCAGAAGTAGCAGTTTCAAACTCAGGCATTCCTTTTTTGTATACGTAAGTATTGTAAAAATCAGTAGTTGAATTATAGATATCTTTGTCTATATAACCATTTTCAGCTTTTATAGGTCCATCTGGAGAGGTAATAGCACCACCCGTTTTGATAATTTTCCCTGTATTTTTATCTATAATTGCGTGGTGCTTGACGGATTCGTTTATCCCACCAAAAGGTGTTTCAATAAAAATTTCATCATTATTACTTTTATCTTTATTGTAAATCAGTTCATCTTTATTTTGAGTGAAATTGAGTATGTCTTCGGAGTTAAAAGCGATAGATTTTGCTTCATCAATTGTTATAGTTCTGCTATTTTGGCTATTTGCTTCATTTGTTGCTTCTGCAGCATTAGACTCACCTTGAGATTGATTCTTTGTATTTTGATTGTTTTCTGCTACTTCATCATTTGATTGCTTTTCAGTTTCATCTGATTTTTTATCCCTTTCTTGTGTTTGATCATTGTCTTTTTTATTATTATTGTCTGTATTTTGACCACAAGCACTTAAAATAATAAAAGAAGACAAACCTAACATCCCTAATTTTCTAAATTTCATTAATACATCTCCCTTATATAAAACTCACTTTCCATGCTATCAAAAAATAAAGCGTTATCAAATACAATAAAACAAAAATATACTATACTTAATAATATCAATATAAAAACATTGCAATAACAGATGATTCATCTGTTTGTATTTCCATAACAATTTAAATGTTATAATTGTTTATGAGGCAACTGTTGAAATATAAATAAAATCACACGATATGATTATTAATTATCATAGGAATAAGTAAGTCTAGGGGGATGTTATGGTATACCAAAGTGAATTTGCGTTAGAAACTGAAATGATGGAACAGTTAAAATCTAATGGCTATGAAACTGTAACGATTAGAAATGAACAACAACTATTAGATAATTTCCGTTCGATTTTAAATGAACGTCACGCCGATAAATTAAATGGGGACCCTTTAACAGATAAAGAGTTTCAACGCTTGTTAACTATGATTAATGGTAAAGGGATTTTTGAAAGTGCGCGTATATTACGTGATAAAATGCCTTTGAAACGAGATGATGAATCTGAAGTGTATTTATCATTTTTGGATACGAGACATTGGTGTCAAAATAAATTTCAAATTACCAACCAAGTATCTGTAGATGACACATATAAAGCGAGATATGATGTCACAATTTTAATTAACGGGTTGCCTTTAGTTCAAATTGAACTTAAACGTCGTGGCATTGATATCAATGAAGCATTTAATCAAGTGATGCGCTATCGTAAACAAAACTACACAGGTCTTTTCCGCTACATACAATTATTTATTATTAGTAATGGTATCGATACGCGTTATATCTCTAATAATGATGGTGAAATATATAAAAGTCATATGTTTTATTGGAGTGATAAAGAAAATAATCGTATTAATACATTAAATGAATTTACTGAGACATTTTTAAGACCGTGTCATATCGCTAAAATGATTTCACGCTATATGATTTTAAATGAAACAGACAATATCCTTATGGCCATGCGTCCATATCAAGTCCATGCAGTTGAAGCCTTGATACATCAAGCAACGGAAACGAGTAATAATGGTTATATTTGGCATACCACAGGCAGTGGTAAAACATTAACTTCCTTTAAAGCGAGTCAAGTATTGTCAGAACAAGATGACATTAAAAAAGTCATTTTCCTTGTCGACCGTAAGGACTTAGACAGCCAGACCGAAGAGGAGTTTAATAAATTCTCCAAAGGTTCCGTGGATAAGACGAATAATACGGCACAGCTCGTTAAGCAATTAAAGGATAAGAGCTTACCACTAATCGTTACCACGATTCAAAAAATGTCTAAAGCGATTCAGAATAATGCTGAAGCATTAGATCAATATAAGACAGATAAAGTGGTATTCATTATTGATGAATGTCATCGTAGTCAGTTTGGAGATATGCATCGCATTGTCCGTCAACATTTTAATAATGCACAATATTTTGGTTTTACAGGTACACCGCGTTTTGAAGAAAACCAAAGCCAGGATGGTCGGAGTACTGCGGACATCTTTGGTCGCTGTTTACACACTTATTTAATTAAAGACGCGATTCATGATGGCAATGTATTGGGCTTTTCCGTGGACTATATCAACACAATTAAAGCTCAGAATATAGATACAGAGACAGACGAATTGGTTGAAGGTATAAATACTGATGAGGTCTGGTTATCTGATCAACGCGTTGAACTTATTGCGCGTCATATTACAGAAAATCACGATAAATATACAAGAAATAGACAATACTCAGCGATATTTACTGTTCAGAGTATTCCAGCACTTGTGAAATATTATGATGCCTTTAAAAAGATCAGTAAGGACTATGAACATCCTTTAAAAGTCGCAGGCGTGTTCTCTTATGCCGCCAATGAAGAGCGTAATGAAGGAGAAGTTGATGAGGCACATTCTAGAGGAAAATTGGAAGAGGTTATACAAGATTATAATTTGAACTTTGGTACAAACTTCTCAACGGATACCTTCCAAGAATACTTTAATCATATCTCTAAAAATGTCAAAAAAGGTGTCAAAGACAACAAAATTGATGTTTTAATTGTCGTTAACATGTTCTTAACGGGCTTTGATAGTAAGGTATTGAACACATTATATGTCGATAAAAACTTAAAATATCATGACTTAATTCAAGCCTATTCACGTACGAACCGCGTGGAAAAAGAAACTAAACCATTTGGTAAAATCGTGAATTATCGTGATTTAAAACAAAATACAGATAACGCCTTAAAACTGTTCTCTCAAACTGAAGACACAGATCGTGTGTTAATGAGAGATTATGATGAATATAAGGCAGAATTCGTGGACGCCTTAGCTGAATTGAAAGCTGTCGCATTAAAGCCTCAAGATATGGATCAAGTTCAAGATGAAAATGAGAAAAAAGCATTTGTGGAGGCTTTCCGTTTAGTTTCAAAACTCGTGCTGAGATTGAAAGCTTTCGATGAGTTTGACTTTACAAAAGCAAATATCGGTATGAATGAACAAGAATTTGAAGACTATAAGAGTAAATACTTTGCAATATATGACGAAGTGAAACCAAAACGTGGTGAAGTTGAAAAAGTCTCTATTCTGAACGATATTGATTTTGAAATAGAAATCTTACGTAATGATCGAATTAATGTTTCCTATATCATGGATCTCGTCAGACAAATTGATTTAAAAGATAAGGCAGAGCAACAACGTAATCGTGACCAAATTAGACGTATGTTAGACAACGCGGATGATCCAACTTTACGTTTGAAACGTGATTTGCTTCGTGAGTTTATCGATGACGTTATACCTGAATTGTCTGAAGAAGACAATATTGATGAAGCTTATATCCTATTTGAAAATGCGAAACGTGAATCAGAATTCAATCAATTTGCGCAACAACAGGCGGTTGACGAACAGGTACTTAAAGATATCACAGGTGAGTATGAATATAGCGGTATTGTTAACCAAGATCATCTTAAAGAGCTTGTGGGTGATAAAAAATTACGAGAAAAACGTCAAACGAAAAAAGCAGTAACATCATTTGTCGAAGAAGTGTCAGAAAAATACAGTAGCTAGAAACTATATCAAACCTTTGTGATAATGTATATTGCAGAGGTTTTGATATGCGTTGCTAATACAGAGGCTAATTAAATATAGCATAAAGCATTTTGATAACTGGAGGAAATAACATGTCAATTACAGAGAAACAACGTCAACAACAAGCTGAATTACATAAACGTTTATGGTCCATCGCCAATGATTTAAGAGGTAATATGGATGCGAGTGAGTTCCGTAATTATATTTTAGGACTTATCTTCTATCGCTTTTTATCAGAAAAAGCCGAAACAGAAGTTGCAGAAGCATTATCAGGTGAAGATTTAACATATGAAGAAGCTTGGGAAGACGAAGAGTATCGTGAAGATTTGAAAGATGAATTAATTGAGAATGTTGGTTACTATATAGAACCACAAGATTTATTCAGCAGTATGGTTACAGAAATTGAAAACCAACGTTTCGACATCGAACATTTAGTGCAAGCGATTAGAAAAGTTGAAACATCTACGTTAGGGCAAAACAGTGAAGAAGACTTTATCGGTTTGTTCAGTGATATGGATTTAAGTTCCACACGTCTTGGTAACACAGTCAAAGAGCGTACAGCGCTCATCAGTAAAGTAATGGTTAACCTAGGTGATTTACCATTTGTGCATAGTGATATGGAAATAGATATGTTAGGTGATGCCTATGAGTTCTTAATTGGGCGTTTCGCGGCAAATGCCGGTAAAAAAGCAGGAGAATTCTATACACCACAACAAGTGTCAAAAATCTTAGCTCAAATAGTAACATTAGGTAAAGATAAATTAAGAAATGTTTATGACCCAACGTGTGGTTCAGGTTCATTATTATTACGTGTAGGTAAAGAAACAACAGTATATCGCTATAACGGTCAAGAGCGTAACAATACAACATATAACTTGGCTCGAATGAATATGTTGTTACATGATGTGCGTTTTGAAAACTTTGATATTCAAAATGATGACACGCTAGAAAATCCAGCATTCGAAGGTGAAAAATTTGATGCTGTTGTAGCCAACCCACCATACAGTGCGAAATGGTCTGCGGATAGTAAATTTAATGATGACGAGCGTTTCAGTAATTATGGGAAATTAGCACCTAAATCTAAAGCAGACTTTGCCTTTATCCAACATATGGTGCATTATTTAGATGATGAAGGTACGATGGCGGTAGTCTTACCGCATGGTGTCTTATTCCGTGGCGCAGCTGAAGGAGTAATACGTAAATATTTAATTGAAGAGAAAAACTATTTAGACGCGGTAATTGGTTTGCCAGCTAATATCTTCTATGGCACAAGCATTCCAACATGTGTCCTCGTATTTAAGAAATGTCGTGAAGCAGATCAAGATGTCTTATTTATTGATGCTTCAAATGAATTTGAAAAAGGTAAAAACCAAAATCATTTAACAGACGAACAAGTAGAAAAAATCATAGCAACATATAAGAATAGAGAAGCCGTAGATAAGTATAGTTATGCGGCAAATCTAAAAGAAATTGATGAAAATGATTATAATCTTAATATTCCAAGATATGTCGATACATTTGAAGAAGAAGAACCTGTTGATTTAGACAAGGTACAGCAAGACTTAAACCAAATTGATGATGAAATCGCACAAGTAGAAAAAGAAATCGATGGATATTTAAAAGAATTAGGAGTGTATAAACATGACTAATGAAGTAAAGAATGTGCCTAAGTTAAGATTTCAAAGGTTTGAAGATGAGTGGAAAAAGAAGCGATTAAAAGATATCGTTGAACCTTTGAAAGGTAATTCTGGCGAAAATAAAAATTTACCAGTTTTAACTATATCTGCTAAAAAGGGGTGGTTAAACCAAAAAGAGCGATTTTCTCAAGTTATAGCCGGTAATAGTTTAAGTAAATATAATGAGTTGAAAAAAGGTGATTTATCCTATAATAAAGGAAATTCAAAGGTAGCTTTGTATGGTATTGTTTATAAATTAGGCTTTGATAATGCACTAGTACCTAATGTTTATAAAAGTTTCAGACCAAAACCTAATAATGTATCTGATTTTTTAGAGAAGTATTTTCATACTAAAATTTTAGATAGACAATTAAGAAGAGTTATTACTTCCACTGCTAGAATGGATGGCTTATTAAATATAAGTGATTATGATTTCTATAATATGAGTTTAAATATTCCAGTTAATAATGAACAAAAAAAAATAGGTGACTTCTTCAGCAAACTCGACCAACAAATTGAACTTGAAGAAAAAAAACTGGCTAAATTAGAAGAACAAAAAAAGGGATATATGCAAAAGATTTTTTCACAAGAATTAAGATTTAAAGATGAGAATGGTAATGATTATCCAGAATGGGAAGAAATCAATTTGGGGAGCCTTTATAAAAAGGGAAAAGCTGGGGGTACACCTAAGTCAACAGAAAGTAAGTATTATAATGGTAAAGTTCCTTTTTTATCAATCAGTGATATAACTAAACAAGGTAAATTTTTAAATACCACTGAAAAAAAAATAACCCAAGAAGGTCTTGATAATAGTACAGCTTGGTTAGTCCCAGTTAATTCTATAAACTATGCTATGTATGCTTCAGTAGGATATTTAAGTATTAATAAAATTGAAGTTGCCACAAGTCAAGCTATTTTTAATATGGTGTTTGAGGATTATAATTTAGTTGAATATTTATATTACTATTTGAATTATATTAGAGATAAGGGAGTACTTGAAAAATTAATGGGAACAGGTACTCAAAGTAATTTATCTGCTTCAATTATGAAAAATATAACTGTAAAAGTACCAAGTAAAAACGAAATTATAAAAACAAGTAAGTTTTTAGGTAATGTTGATGAATTAATTGAAACTCAATCCAGTAAAGTTGAATTATTAAAAGAACGTAAAGAAGGATTATTACAGAAAATGTTTGTGTAGTTCTGATAAAGACCTATTATGTAAACTATGTAGAAAAATCAAATAACATCCATAAATAAATACCAGTCATCAATAAAAAAACAAATCATAATGCGGTTAGAGAAACATTTCTCTAACCGCATTTATTAGTATCCTCGTTCAATTAATTTTTGTTTTTCCTTCTCAAGTTCAGGAATATCTTCTTCATCTGGTAATGCATCTATATAATCTAGTCCTAGATGATTTAATGCTGTTTCTAAATCAACATCCTCGCTTTCCATGTACCTCCAAACTTTCAAACTAGTATATTCATCATAAACCTCATTGTAATGGTAATTACCAACAATCATTTTATCACCCTTCGCCATATAATTAAGCTTATTCTAAACTAAAGGTCAATATTGGTCAATGTTTTATTCTTAATTAATTTTCCATCATCATACACTATAAATGAGTTAGTGACTGAACCTTTCTTGTATATAATTTTCCAGCTAATTATAATTAAAGTAAAATAAATGTATCATCTATGCATTATTAAAAAAACTCTATTTGAATACTTTACAATTTGGTGGGGACTCGTAATTCGTCTTTTAAGATAACTCAAAGTATCTATTTTAATCATTTGCAGTGAAACGATGTTGATTTGTTTTGTTTCCATATTGACCTCCATGTATTTGCTATGATTTCAAAATCCATTTTTGACGTGCCTTAGGGTTGAGTGGATGCATAATTTCATTCGTTTCTGGGTTGATGAGTTGTTTCACTTTCTTTTTATGTGGTTTCAACATCTCTAATATTTCATTGACACGCATTTCAACAATCGGTTTTTTAGCGTAAGCACCCCATGCTAATATCACTTCATCCGATTCTTTCACTACTTTCATAATATGAATATCAGTATGCTTATCATGACTATTTGCCATATGCTTTATATTTGTGGTTGTTATCATGTTTGAATATAGGTTCACAAAATTAATTGATCCGAAGTCTTTCATCTCAGATACTTTATTTAGAATTAATTGAGTCGTTAAATCTAATTTTTTGGTTCCTTCAAAATTTGGATAACAAGTTATAACTGAAATTATCTTTTTATCTTTGTCCCACGTTTTTTTGAGTAAATAACGATGTTGATTATCGTCACTAAATATTGCTTCAGTTTCTAATATACATTGTATATTCTGCATGATTGATGCCTCCTATTAATATTCTTCAGGTAGTAACATGACGTAATAAGAAAGGTCTACATCATCTTCTCGGATAATATAGACCTTTTTTATATTGATAGCTTTTGAATAATTAGCTTTATGTGTTTTGATGTACTCAGGACGTTCTTGTTTGTGTTTGATACATAATTGATCATTATGCATGTTGAACTGGAAGATATGAAAGTAATCTATTGCTTCTAGTTCCTTGGACTGTTCGTTTTCACGTTGTGCTACTAGTTTCCATAATTGTTGTTGTAAGATGATAGGTAAGTTATTGTCAATACCTCGAGTAATATATCTATTCATAAGAGACTTCCTTTCGTTCTGATTCTTTCATCCAAATAATAACTTCACTAAGAATTGTAATGACTAATTGTGTAATTTTGATATATTTATGCATATTATTGTCCTCCTGTTAGTAAGTATCGTTGATCCAAAAGGGGCATGACTGTGTTGTGTAGATATAAGAAATCCATATCGTGATTTTCATCGATAAAGCCGATAGCTATGAGTTGTTTCTGATAATAGAGAATGAACGGATATATATTGCTTTTGTGAAGTGTATCAGAGTAGTAGGTATTAGTCTGTAGTATTTTATTACTGAGTGGCCCAAGCCTTACATATTGGTCTGGTAGGATATCATCAGCGACTTCCTCGATAGATTCACATTCCCATTTTTCATCCCTTGGCAGATTGAATAAGTTGGTTATATAGTGCTTGAGTTGTAGTTCTAATGTCATTGTTATGACCTCCTGTAATGTGTAATGATGTAATTACTTGCTACATCATTTTTATAATATAAATTTAATTTTCTGTTCATTTCATTCACTTTTATCACTTATGACAAAGTGGCAAAAGTGGTAATTTTGTCGATAGAATATTTCTGTGTACCATAAATAATAAAGTGAATTTTGGGCATAAAAAAAGACCCCCAATCTTTTTTCAAAGATTGAGGGATAAGACTTTCGTCAATTTTATACCGTACGAGTTTCACTTTTTTATCTGTAGTAATTTCAATAGAATCAATCAACATCTTCATAAGTTGATTTTTTGCTTCTGGTGTAGCTTCCCTTAAGTAGACACTAAATCGGCTAATCATCATGGTTAAACGGCTTTTCAGTTTATCAAAATTTGGTACTTCATCTTGTGATTCAGTAGCTTGTTGCGCTTCTTTAATTTGCTTATCTAGCATCTTTAGTTGTCCATTCATCTGACTTTGTTTTGCTTTTAACATTTCGCTATCCATTTGATCATCTAAGAACAATTCTAACAATCGTTCTTGTTGTGTTTTAAGCTTAGCTTTTTGTTTTTCTAAACTATCAATGTCATATTTAATTTCTGTTTGGTTACTATGCTTTTGTTTCAGTTCTTCTATCACATTTGACGCAATCTGCTTGATAATATCTGGTTGAGACAGAATACGATTCAAATGAACATTAATTACACGCTCGACGACTTCAGCATTGATGGCATTACTGTGACATGCAGAACTCCCTGAACGATTGAATAAGGAACAAATGTAATAACGCTTGATTGTCCGTTCTTTTGACTTTTTGGTTTTATAATAAGTCCGTCGACATACCATATTATTACCGCATTCTGGACATTTAATAAGGCTACGAAGGTAAAAATCTCCACCAATAGGTCTGCCTGGTTTAAAACTTTTAGATGCTAATTTCTCATGAACTTGATCAAATACTTCTTCACTTATAATGGCTTCATGTTTTCCTTTGACCAATATCACATCATTTTTATCACTTTTGCCACTTCTTCGCTGTACAGCCCAGTTTTGATGGTTATTGAATCTGACATAACCTTTATAGACTGGATTATTCAAAATGTATTTAACACCATACACTGAAAATGGCTTTTGATTAATAGTACGATACCCCTTTTGATTAAGTACGGTTGTAATTGCCTTAAGTCCTTTATTATGATTTAAGTACAAATCGAATATTTCTCGAACAATGTTAGCTTCATTTTCATCGATAACCAAATCATTTTTCTGGGTAAGTGGGTTAAGTGATAACCTATATCCCTGCAACCTGCCTGTGATAGCCTCTCCACTGCGCGCTTTAGCATTCATCGACATCTTGACATTACTGATCAGTGTTGAACGTTCTATTGATCCTATTAACCCAAACATTGTAACGAGTACTTCTCCAGAAGCATTGGATGTATCAATATTCTCAGAAATCGATTTATAACCTACGCCATGCTCTTTGAATTCATGGATAATATTAAACACGTCTCTCATTGAGCGAGAAATACGATTTAATTTCCAACTTAATACCATTTCGATTTTATTATCCTTAACATCTTGTAATAGACGTTTCATTGCTGGTCGACCTTCAATATTTTTACCTGATATACCAGAATCGATATAAGTTTCATAGTCATAACCCGGGAAATTTTTCACAACTTCTTTGATGAGTACTTGTTCCTGCTCCTTTACAGAATAACCATGTTCTGACTGCTCAGACGTACTAACGCGTGAATAAAGTGCAATTTTACCACTCATAACACACCACTCCTTTTATTAGAATATTGTTACAGACCATCGGACTTGTAACATCATATGGATAATATATATTTATAACTTCGTTTCATTTTTATCACTTTTACCACTTAATCATATGAGTACTACAGGCAACTGCCTGTAGTACGTAATTAGATTACTTACCTTTATTGATACGTTCTTCTATGATAGGCACAAGCACTTCTACAAATGCTTCAATTTGTTCATTATTCATCGTCAAAGTCCTCCCAATCAAAGTCCAAATTCTCTTCATCTAATGTCTCATCGTCTGTTATATTTTCATTTTTATCTAATGAAATAATATTATCTTTTTTCGAAATATCATGAATCTCTTTTTTATCGGCTTCTTTCCAACCTAAATCAATCCAATAATCGTATCCATTGTATAGTTTGGTTTGAGTATCAAAGTTTGCTTGAATTAACTGTTTAATAACCTGAGAACTCACCTTTATTTCTTCATTAATAACTTTATTTAACTCGGATACTTTGATTCGTGATCCTGGTTTGATTTCTATAAGTTTTCTGAGTAAATTAATACACGCTTTCTGATTTGCAATACTTGCTGATTTACTAGAAACAAATTCATATCCAAAATTTAACCAATCATGAGAAATTTCAGTAACACGATCATTTTGGAGGTACTCGATATCATTTTTTACAATTTGCTTATACACATACATCAAGTAAAGAAAGATTTCTTTCTTTTCATCTTGTAGCTTTTCAATTAAGTCAGGATCAGCTTTTTCAACATAATATTCACATGGAATAACAGCAATTCGACGCTCTAGTGCCTTCGCATGAGCAGATGGAAAATTAAGTCTTGCATTTGTACCAAAAGCAAGTTTTAAATCCAAAGTAGTTTCAACTTGTGTTTTACCTTTACGATCAACGTGCACTGGTTCAACAGATACTAACTTTTTTAAGTCATTTACAATCTTTTCTTGAATCCTTGATTCCCCAATTTCGTCACTTGCCATAAGTTTTTTACCCACCAAGCTCTCTTTGTCAAAACGGCCTTGAAGCTCGTTAAGTGCTTTAGACACAATGTCTTCGCTGTAGAAAAATGACCTAACTAAATTAATAAATACGGATTTCCCATTCTTAGCTCCACCATATAATAGTAAGGCTCTGCGATACTTTGTGTTAGCTGTAAGAAGCACCGCTATATGTTGAAAAAGAAAGTACTGTAAATCAGAATCAAAATTAGCAAACTCTAACATGTATCGATTAAAATGTGGAGGTGTTTTTTCAGTTATGACATCACTTTTAACCAACTCTAAATTCAACCGTGTTGCGGGGAAAATCTTTATAGAATTTCCAACCACTTCAAATGCGTCTAGATTAAACATGTTATGACCGCATCCAATGTACTGTTTATTCTCAACTAGTTCTTCTACATCTATTGAATTTTGTAAGCCAACCACTACATTCTTTAGAATACTTAACGAGGGCTTATAATCAACTAGCAACACTTGTATCATTTTAGATATCAGCCCTTGCAATTCATCTTCATTTACCTTTTGCCAACCTTTATCTTTGAAAACAAACAACTCTGAATCAAAACGCTTGATATGAAAAATACTTATCATCATTTCCACTAATATTGTGTCATTTGGCTTTTTTTGAATACCAAAATAACTGTATATGTTAGGTCTATAGTCGACATCTTTAGGAATGTTAAGCTGTAGTTTATCGATAAGCTCGTTATACACCATTACAGCTTGTTCAGAATCATCCATTTCATCATTTCCAATACTACTTGTTAGGATGGCAATCAGACCTTTACGGTCGATTGCCTCCATACCCACTTTTAATAATTTTATTAACGTTTCTAAAATATGATTCATTACAATACCCCTCCAAATCCATCTAATGGTGCTACATCTTGAACATAATAGTTTCCGTTATATTGACCCACATAGATTAAATGCTTTCTATCAATGTAAGGGTCATAATTCTCATGAGTGGAACTATAATTACTATGACGTTTAAGCCAATCAGTAATTGATAACTGCTTATCGGTAGCATCTTTCGAAATACTACGATTCACATAAATAACTTTCTGATCTATCTTTATTTCATACGTAAACTGGTGTTTAACATCACCATTGAAATCTGTTTGGGTTACAGAATATAATGAAGCAACGTATATATAGCCTTCTGTTAGTGGGGTGCATTTTGGAATTTGTAAACTTTGACCTCTATCATTATTCATTGCTTACACCTCCTAATGCTTCCACTGTCACGTGCGCAAACTCACCATTAAACAATTTATTAGCTTTACTTTTCATTAGTTGGGCTACACTTTGTGCTGTTTCTTCATCGTCGCACTCAATCATAATGGCATCATGAATTGGCAAAATGATTTGAAAGCTCTTTTGTGTACACTGCGCTTTATAAACTTCCAATAGAATGTGTTTGAAAATATAACTCGCTACAGTTTGTACATAAAATGCCATAATACTGCTACCTTGAAATGCGCTCATATCATGTTCAATGCCGTAGGGCATAGGTATGGTTTTATGCTCTTCGATTTGTTTCTTAAGTTCAATGACTTTTGTAAATTGGCTGACCGCATCCAACCATTGCACTTCACTTACATATTGTTTCAACTTGAATTTAGGGCTATCGAAGTTGCCGCCAAATAGAAACGAACCAATAAATGCACGTTTAACAAGTACTCGTTGCTCATCTTGTAATTCTAATTCACTTAGTAATGCGTCATACAGTCCGTCTTTCTGATTCAAAAAGTCAATCAGTTTTGAATCTTGGGTCATGTATGCTACAACTGATGGCTCAAATGATTTAAAGTCAACTGTATACACCTTCTTATATTTTGAAGGTAAAATTGTGCGTTGGACTGCTTTAGGTAAGCCCTGAAGATTAAAATTTTTAGTTGTGATTCGATGTGTCCGTGTACCAATCAACGATAATTGCGTATATAATCGATTCGTACCATTTAATGCCTGTTCTAACCTATCAAATAGCTTTTCGATCCTATCAGAATGTTCATCGTTCTTAGCCTTTTCAAGCATTGTTGATTTTATATCGGGTAATTTATCGATATTAAGCATAATGGGTTCCGATTCAATCTCTTTCTTTAATACTTCTAAATTATGATGTACTTCCACATATTGGTCTAACTTAGCTTTTTCATCAGCTAAAAGTGCATTATATTGTTGATCTAGCTGCTGACTGAATTGTTGTTGCAGTTGCTGAACATAATCTTGGTTAGATGATTTGTCCATTAACCACTGCTGTGTTTTGTTACTTTGAGTCAACGACATCAGTTTGTCTCTTGTCTCCATGTAAATCTTCTCCTTTATGGTTGAAAGTTGCGCGCTAACTTTTGCTTTAATTTTTTATTTGTCTTGGCCTCGACAATGTATAATTTAGCAATATTATCCTAAGATGTAATTGAGTTATTAAAAATTACCAAAAAAAATAAACCCAACAAACATTGATATAACAAGGTTTGTTGGGTTTATTTTTTTTATTTAAATTTATTCTTATGTTTAACTCTAAAAAACAATCTTAATCTGTTTTAGAACCAAATCTTCGATTTTTAATTGCTTTTTTAAAGTCTTCTACGAAAGGTCCTACCATGAAATTATCAAAGTAGTAGCCAGACTCTTCTACCTTTGACACCATATTCAATGCCTGGGTTACAAAGTAGCTTCCTTGTTCTGTTATTTCGTTTCTCACTACCATTTGGGCATTTGAATAGTTTACCTTCACTTTATCGTTACTTATATATCTGTCAATTTTAATAATTGCATTATGTACATCTTCAATAGCATATCTTACGTAATCACTATTTATTTTATTATAGTATTTCGGATTAATGCTATATTTCATTAATTCACTTTCTAACCTCTCTAAATCAAACTTAGCTTGTAAAAAGAAATCTAAATAGCTCGGCTGTTTATTTGCACTCTCTAAATTAGCCTCGATAATTTTTATTTTTTTAATAATATTACTTTGATTCATTGTATGTAACCTATTTTTTTTGTAATATAAAATTCCAAATTTTTGAGAGTTACGCCTTAATGAACTACTATTCCAAAATTGTTGATTTTTATAAAATTCTGCTACGTCCCACTTTCTATTATTTTTAACCAATTCATGATCAATCAACCTAGATATACTTTTAATGGAATCTTTATGAATATTTTTTCTCAATTTATTTTTCTTCTCTAAACTTTCGATAAAATTACTATCAGCTCTTTGTGAACGTTTTAGCATATCTGCAATTAACCAATCAAGCTCTATATACTCTGTTTCATCATAGTCCCATACATCTTTAATTAAGCTATCTAATGGTATTTCATTTTTCTTGTATAATAGGTGGTTTAATTCGTAATCCTTTTTGGGATACTTACCTTCTTTTATTGCATTTGTGTACTCTTCTAATTCATTATTTTCTTTGATTTGGGTGTTTCTATGTTCTTTTGCCATAAATTGAAAAATCGTTTCATCTATAGATTTTAATACTTCATTTTGTAGCTCAATTCTTTTATGTAAGGGTAAAGGTTTCATATATTGGTATAATTCTTGTTCCTTTTTATTAATTGATTCACCAATGCCTAACCATGCTTTGGTATTTTGATATACATCTTTCATATGTATGTCTGCAATTAATCTTTTATATTGAATTTCATTGATAGCTTTCATTAACTGATAAGTATATTCCATGTAACTAGAAGCACTTATATTTTCAATCATCTCTTTTTTAGGTTGCCCATTCTGTTTAAAATCTTTGGAATTTATATCCACTGGGTAATAGTCTACACTTTTGAGTAGCACCTTTATTAATTCTTTTGCGACGCCATTAAATGTATATTGATTATTTTTATCTTGGCCTTTGTAATTGTGAAAGTTTTTCATATCAATTTTAAAAAGCTTAGCAATGGTTTCCATTCTTTTATTAAACATATGTGGAGTGAGCTCTAATTCTATGCGAATATCTTCTTTTGAATATAATTCTTTTATAATATTATCCGATAACATTAAAAGAAATCTCCTTTCTTTAATCAATATTTATTTTTTAATTATAATAATTTTTGATACAGATAATAAATTGGATAGTTTTTAAAAACTCCTAGTTCTTCTTCACTTAGATTTTCAAAATATATCATTGCTTCTGTTTTACTGCCAAATATTATACTTAAATGTAGTGAAGCGTCATCACTGTTTATTGATTTTAATTTTGACTTTAACTCTACAAGCAATTTTTTAAGATCACTTTCTAACCTTTCGTCTTTTCTTATTTTTACTTGTGCTAAGTTTATCTTTGTTATAAATGTGCTATCAATATCTTTTATATCAATATTACTTAATATAAATTCTGCAATATTTAAAAAACCTAGTTCTTTCGTTATATCATATGATTTTATTAACTCTAAACAAAAATTATTGATATAATTCCATTTTTGAATTGAAATATTTGAAAAATCTTCAGTTTTTAAATATTTCTCAATTAATTGAAAATCAAAATTTATTGTATTAATCATAAAACTCGTATTAAAAGAATAAATTGCTAACATTGTTTCATTATCAACGACTAATTCTACTCGTTTAAGAAAATTATCAGAGAAGACATTATATATTACATTATTATATTTCCATAAAATAAAATTGTTATTACCAAATAAAATTTTGTAGAATTTATCTTTTTTCATATTATATGCATTGAATTCTTTGTTTTTAATAATTTTTATAATTCCAACCATTTCCCCGAGTTGTTTTTCAATATTATCATCATTAATGATTGTGCTTTTTTTAATTAGATTATCAGTTTCCACTGTTACTTGCTTAAATTGTGTTAATATACTTGTGAGCCTATCAATACTTTTATCTAATTTAAACTTATCTAATATAACTTGAACATCTTCAAATATAAATTCTCCTCCATTACTAAGTGACTTGACTAAATTTAAAACCTCTAAATATCTGTCAATATTTTTTATTGGTAATAAAGAGTATTTTGCCTTTTTACTTTCATTGTATTTAGTCAAATAGAAGCTTTCATCTATAATTATTGATGTATATGTTGACGTAACATCAAATCTTATATTACCTTCATATATCACTTTTCCCTCTGAATAAATACTTCCTTTTTGTAATTTAGAAAATTTCTCTGGCCGTAATATCTCATCCGGTACTGTAACTTTAATATCTGAATCATTAATATGGATAAAACTATAAAAGTCATTTAAAGGAAATCCATTTTTATCTGTCACTATATTTTCGGGTGATGTAATTGTCATTTTTTGATTTCTTTTTTTATTAATAGAAAACTCAATAGGGTTAGCTTGCTTCTTGCTTTGTTTTAAATATTGAATACAATTATCATAAAAATCTTTATAAGAAGTAATTTCATACATTTCAATTGTCACTGATTTTGATTTCGATTTTAGTTTATATTTTAGATACATAGGAAGTAATTGACGACCATAAACTTGACTCTCACCATTTTCATTAATTAAAACTACAAAATAGTAGCATCCTCCATCTTTTAAATACATTTCCAAATCTCTCTTATTAACTTTATTTTGTTTAAATAAACTAGGGTGCTTCTTTTTTGCTTTCTTCCCTTTTATTTGAACAGGTATATTACCTAAATAATCATCTTTAGTCTGACTGATTGAATCATAAATTTTTAGATGTCCATCATAACCTGGTTCCTTATCTTCATTAGCAATATAGCTTTTAATTTTAGAAGTATGAAGGCAATAATTTTTAACAGCATCAGTAGCAAAGTTCTCTATCATATAACTATTCATTTCCATCTCAAATCACCTCAAATTATATTTTTCGCAACCTATTTTTTAGTTTTATTTGTGATACGCTTCTGCTTATCGGGTAGTAATGAGGTTTTTATACCCTAAAATACAGAAGTCCCAGACTATTAATATAGACTGGGAATACATTATGTTACTACATTTTACTTTTTCATATTAATTGTTATAGGACGTAATTGAAAAGAAGTTATTCATTTATGTATAGTTAAGATCACACTATAAACAAACACTTTTTATTAGTTGAGTAAAAAAATTAAAAACTCACTACGATGCTATTTATTTTGTATTGTAGCTTATTTCCTCATTCAATAAAATCTCTTCTATTTTATGTAATTCATGAGTCAAAAATTGCTCGAAATTTTTCTCCACTTCAGTTATAATATCTTCGTATTCAAACTGCTTATTACTAGAATAAAGTTCTTTTGTATAAATGTTATTATAAACTGGAGACAACTTTTTTTTAACCTTTTTAAATACATTTGGATGTGCTAATGCTTTTTCATGTAAATTTTTTCGAGTTTCTTCATCGCTAGGGCCAATCACTAAATGTAGACTTTTACGATTATTATTATTTCTAACTTCAAATAATAAATATCTATTGGATGAAGTCCATTTCGATTCATAGTTATTTCTCCCCATTTTTTCATCTAATTTTTGAGAAGTAAATCGAACTAAACTTTTGCTACTGTCATCTAGAATTAAAGACTCTGTTTCTTTTACTATACTTTGAAGCTTGTTAGAAATATCACTATGTATATCAGGTTTATATTCAAATATTAAATCTAATGCCCGTTTATGCTTGAAATAAATTTCAGTACATAATTTTTCTAAATTTTCATCTTTCACTATATACCTCCTTAATATATCTATATATTGGTTAATAAAACTTGTTACTTTTGGATTTATAATCTCTTTTTTCATGGATACGATATTTTCTAAACAAGTAATAACGTCTATATAAGACATGCTTATCCAAGTATCTATATCACTTGAATCCTCTGCCTCTGGTGTTAAAAAGATATAATTTTTTTCATAATCGAAAAACTCTGACTCTAATACATGTTGATACCTATTCAACTGTCCTTTACTCTCTTTGCTCCAAATTTTATTTTCAATAGCAAAAATAACTTTATTCACTTCTGAGATAAGCAATATGTCGATATGATTCCATTCTCTACGCACTATAACATCATCAAAATCTTTCAATAACATTTTCAGAACAAAACTATCATCCATTTCTACTGATGATTTATTCAAATAAATTTCAATAAATTTTTTAATGAATAAATCGTTCAAGCCATGTACCTCATTTGGATTGAACAACCAAGCAAGCATATTACTATGTCTAATTTCTGTATTGATTGTGCCTAATATTTCAAACACATTAAAATTATCTACATTTGCTTCAATTTCATTTAATATATCTACATCTTTTAAAAACTCAACTAATAATTTTTCATCATTATCCACCTGAAGTCCACCCTCTAACACAATAATAATTAATTTTGTCTATTAAATCTAAATACTTATATGTCTATATTAATCGTTCAAAGTATACCTTATTTGGCTAATGTTTCTTTAATATTTAATAAGCGTTGTTTATAACTCACATCATCGCAAATCTTTTTATAATATTTTGTCATACGATTTCTTTCTAGTACTTTGCTTTTAGAATTTTTTAAGTATCATCATTTTTTATTAGAAAAACTTCTATTAGTAATTTCTGAATAAAGATTATCCACATAACGTAATTCTCTTGTAAAATCTTCAAAAATGATTCTACAGTAGCCTAGATCTTAAAAGAATACCCATTTTCTTATAACTAATTGAAATTTTACTTTATAATATAATTAAAGTAAACATAACCAGTAAAGACGGTTTGAAAGGACTATCATTTTGAATTTTGAAAATTATAAATATTTTACAGGAAAAGATTTAATGAAAGAATGTAACTTAAGTGAAAAAATGTTTAAGAATAGTATGGATAAGCTCGAACGAGTTTATAAGTTAGATATCACTAGATACAAATCCAATCCATCAGCAACCAATAGCGGTTACAGTTTTAACTTATTTGAATTAGAATTATTTAAAATTTTGCTAAATAATATTGAGGACTTTCCTGTTCCAACATCTGCTAAAAAATTTGATGACATAGATTTAAGAGAGGAAGCATTAAAGAAAAATAATAGTCAATTTATTAGCTATATTACTAATATCAGCGATTCAATTGATAATATTAAAAATGATGCATTAAAAGCGCAAATTTATGCATCTGAAAACTATTCTTTTACTTTAGAATGGCTTAGTGCTCAGTCAAAGTGTAATGATGCATTGTCTTCATTTTTTAATTATACAAATTCTCTAGATTTAGATAAGAGTTCAAAATTATATAGAAAATTAGCACATAGAATTGACGAGTTACTGTTTGAAACATTAATGGAAGATAATATGACATTTGATAATGACTTCAATTTCAAGCAATTATATAAAGCTCATCAATATAATAAAGAAAACAATCCCGAAAATTTTATTATATACAACCAAGTAGAACCTGATGATTCCAAGTATTCAAATGTAAATCATGAAGTAGCTAGATATATATCAAATGAGCCAACTATAGATGAGTATAGTGAACGTACTGATAACAAATTATTAGATTTTTTCATTATTGATATATTAAACAAACTCTACCTTCCAAGTTTGAATAAAAGAATCAATCATAAAATTGTGACTGATGATATACAAAATGATGAATCGAAAATCCGTGAAAAATTAAGAAAAAAAGAAATTGTAAAATACCCATTCAACGTTAATGGATACTTTCTCAGTATTGAAAACGACTTATTTTCTAACTATCAAAGAATTATTAATACTATAAATCAATATAAAAACAGTACTTTTGATTTACAAAATTTTGAATCACGTCTAGACAATATAATAAATAGCTCCAAGCCATTAATATCAAACGATAAGTTTCTCAATATTTATAAAGAATTTTATTTGTCATTATCTAAATTTTCTAACCTATTTTATACTAATCGCCAATCTTATATTGATGATGGTATGAGTCCAAATCAAGTAGAGAGCTTCTTAAATGACTTGTATCGAATTCATCTTTTATTAGATAAATATTCATTTAATGAAGATATTGAGCCACTTTCAAAAACAAACATTACCGAATTAACGAACGCTTTCCACTTATTTGAAGAAATAAAATCTACTCAAATTAAAGACGAAATCGTCAGTAAACAAGTCAATGATTTATCTAGTTGGTCTATCGCAAAAACTCTAAGTGAAACCTTAGACAATTTAAAATTTGAATAGCACTACCAAAGGAGGTCGTCCATTTTTTTTGTTTATGGACGACCTCCTTTTTTGCGTTTAATTCTCCTTTAATATGTATTTAGCAACACAAATTTAATGCTTATATAGCAAAGGAGAGATTTATTATGAGTAACAACATATTCAAGCAATATCCATACTGGTTAGATTCAACTGGATGGTATGAACTTATTCGAGCAAAAAACAAAAATGACGAAGATAAGATAATTCGTTTATCTAGTCCAATCATCATAGAAAACAAATTTCTCGACCCTACTACAGGGGTTGAGAAATTGACTATCACGGATGGCAAAAATATTGAACGTATTGAAACGTCAGATATTCTAACGACACAAAAGTTACCTAGACTGGTTATGTTTGGGTTCAGCATCAATGAAAAGTACATTAAATCGCTAGGTAATGCACTACAATTAATGCGTCAATCACTGCCCATTTCTACATTGTATACAGGTGTAGGTGTCTTAAGTACTGATGAAGGTACTGTCATTTCATTAGATGAACCATATCTTTCAAAAGACATCAAGCAGTCTCAGGCTGATGAAATCATTTGTGAAACAAAGTATGACTTACAACCTAAAGGTACATTTGAAGGCTGGTGGCAAATGTATCTTGATGAAGTAAAAGGAAACTTGTTACTGGAGCTTGCTGTGATATTTGGTGTTTCTTCATTAGTGACTGCGTTCTTAAAAACAAAGCATGAAGTCGAATATTTTGGCACGATATTTTCATTTATGGGGAACTCTAGTACGGGTAAATCGACTGCAGCGGCATTAGCAGTTTCAATAGCAGGTAATCCATCTAAAGGTGACCAAACATTATTCAGAGGTTGGAACGGCACCCGTAATGCAATTGAAGGATACTTAAGTAATAACTTTGGTGTTCCTATTGCCTTAGATGAATTATCAGCAGCTACCTTTAAAGATACAAATGGTCTACTTTATTCCCTAGCAGAGGGGCAAGGTCGTCTACGTGCTAATCGAGAAGGAAATGTAAAAAATCCTCACCACTTTGGATCTAGTGTGATTAGTACAGCAGAACACACAATATTCAAAGATGCTAGTGCAAATGATGGTCTGAGAGCAAGATGCATAGAAATTTCTGATGTCTTTACAACAAGCGCTGACAATGCAGACGCCATTAAAAAAGGAACATCAAAAAACTATGGACACGTAATGCCGTTAGTAGCTGAATACCTTCTAAATCGTGAATCTGAAGTAATCAAGTGGTTTCATAAAGAACACGATTGGTTCAAAGCACAGCTTAACAATGAAACAAACAATGTAGGTATACGTATGTTCAAGCGCTATGCCACCATTACGACTTCAGCACGAATATTAGAACGTGTAATCGCAACCCCTATCGATTTGGTCGCAGTTAGAGAGTACCTAGTTAGTTATCATGTAGATTCCGTAAGTGAACGCAGTTTGGCGGCCAAAGCGATTGATAGTGTGGTTCAGTTCGTGGCACGCAATCGAAGTAAGTTTGCGGAAAGTAAAAAACTCTCCATAATGACTGAAAATTATGGCCTTATTGAGCTGAAAGACGATCACATTCAAGTCAAGATGCTTAAAGATGTTTTTAAACATATGTTAGAAGAAAACCAATACCAAGATGTAAAAAATGTAATAGATAGTTTAAGAGCAGAAGGATATATCCAGATGGATTCCGATCGGATAGCTATCAAACGTAATGTCAAAGATACTCAAGGCAAAACAAAAACGATCTTGTTCTACCATCTTGTATTGCCTAGTGAGTTTGCACCTGTTCTCGGTTTAAGCTCAGATTCTGAACCATACACACCACCGCAATTTGATAATAATACAACAAATAAGGGATTACTCAACAAATTTGTTAAAGACGGTAGAGAATGGGAAGAAAAGGGCGATTTAGAACTCTAAATATGAATATCGCTACAACGCGCTATGTGCGTTGTAGCTCATTAAATCAATCGGAGGCATAAAAATGAAAACAAACGTCAACTTATTAAATTACACAATTGATTCGGTAGAAGTCGATGATCATCAAAAATCTATTATCGTTAATTATATCGACAGATACTACCATATTCAACAATATGTGTTAAATGAAACAGAACAGAAGCTACTAAAATTTTATCACTTGTACCCTGAATTCATGAATGAAAAAGAGATAACTGAACATTTTATCCCAAGTACACGGCTAGAACGAATAACAATGCAACATGTTATCAATTCAATATAATTTGATATTTGGAGGTTGAACCATATGGACGAATTAATCACATTACTCGCTGATTTAGTGATTGAAGAAATTAATCATGCTGATGACTAATAATAACGCCCAACACCAGGCAGGTGTTGGGCTCATCTATCAATTCGTTCATAAATATATATTATCACTTTGGAAGGAGGAAACACGATGAAACAAGCAATGGGTTACTTACGACAGAGCACTACAAAGCAACAATCCTTAGCAGCACAAAAACAAACCATCAAGGTATTAGCCGAAAAACATAATATTCAACACATTACCTTTTATAGCGATAAACAATCAGGACGTACTGATAAGCGGAATGGTTATCAACAAATTACTGAACTGATTCAACAGGGACAATGTGACGTATTATGTTGCTATCGTCTGAATAGACTTCATCGTAACCTAAAAAATGCATTAAAACTCATGAAATTGTGTCAAACGTATCATGTTCATATCTTAAGTGTTCGTGATGGCTACTTCGACATGAATAAAGCTTTCGATCGGTTGAAGCTCAATATTTTCATCAGTTTGGCTGAACTCGAATCAGATAATATTGGTGAACAAGTCAAAAATGGCCTTCGAGAAAAAGCAAAACAAGGTAAACTGATTACGACTCATGCACCCTTTGGTTATCACTATCATAACGGTACTTTCACGATAGACACAGTAAAATCACCAACAGTAAAAGCTGTGTTCAATTATTACCTTCAAGGTTATGGTTATAAAAAAATTGCGCAATACTTAGAAGCTGATAATAAATTCATTAATCGCAAGCCCTATCAAGTGCGTAATATTATCCTTAACCCTAATTACTGTGGCCGTGTTATCAATCAATACGGACAATATGAAAACATGTTCCCAGCTATTGTCAGTACAACGATATACGAAGAAGCTCAAGTTACCCGAACTCAGAAACAAGTAAAACGTAAGCCGTCAGAAAATCAACTCAAACAAAAAATCAAATGTCCCTATTGTCATTCGACACTCACAAACATGACTGTCCGAAAACCAGATCATTCATTGCGTTACTATGTCTGTCCGCAAAATATGAATAACGCTCGCTTTGTTTGTGAATTTAAAGGAATCAACGCACAAGAATTAGAAACAAGTGTTTTAGCGACTTGTCAGGACTTCTTTCAAAATCAACAGCTCTATTCAAAAATCAACCATACAATTCAACAACGACTCAAAAAACAAAAAGACATAGAAGCTAAAAATACACTCACGCAAGAACAACTGATAGAAAAATTAGCACAAGGTAAAATTGATGCAGAATCTTTCAGAAAACAAACACAATCATCGCGACAACATTCAAAACCTATATTATCAATCAATGCGTATCAAATTCAAAAGGCTTTTCAAAATATCATTCAACAACGTTTCACGTTAAACATGTTGTACCCTTACATTGATGAAATTCATATTAACAAAAATAAAACACTTACGGGTATCTATTTCAAAAATGAACCCTTAAACATCGTCAATCAAACGACGCAATCAACGATTGCTTAATCAGAAAGGATGAAAAAATCATGCAACAACTCAAACAAAAACGTGTCGGTATCTATGTCCGCGTATCAACAGAAATGCAAAGTGCAGAGGGTTATAGTATCGACGGTCAAATCAATCAAATCAAAGAATATTGTAACTTCCATCATTTCGAAGTCAAAGATATATACGCTGATCGTGGTATTTCAGGAAAGTCTATGAACCGCCCTGCACTTCAACGTATGTTACATGATGCGAATAAAGGTCATATTGATTGTGTTATGGTGTATAAAACAAATCGACTCGCACGTAATACATCAGACTTACTCAAAATTGTCGAAGATTTGCATAAACAAAATGTCGAATTTTTCAGTTTGTCTGAGCGTATGGAAGTCAACACTTCTTCTGGTAAACTCATGTTACAAATACTTGCAAGTTTTTCCGAATTTGAAAGAAATACCATTTTAGAGAATATTTACACCGGACAACATCAAAGAGCCTTAGAAGGCTATTACCAAGGTAATCTTCCTTTAGGATATAATAACATACCAGATAATAAAAAAGATTTGATGATTAATCAGCATGAAGCTAATATTGTGAAATATATTTTTGAATCTTACGCCAAAGGTCATGGTTATCGTAAAATTGCCAACGCACTCAATCATAAAGGTTATGTCACTAAGAAAGGTAATCCATTTAGTATTTCAGCTGTTACTTATATTCTCTCAAACCCATTCTATATTGGTAAAATTCAATTCGCTAAATACAAAGATTGGAATGATAAACGTCGTAAAGGCTTGAATGATAAGCCAGTAATCGCTGAAGGTAAGCACGCCCCTATTATTGGCAAAGACTTATGGGATAAAGTCCAAGCACGTAAAAAACAAGTAAGTGAAAAACCACAAGTTCATGGTAAAGGAACCAATATTTTAACTGGATTAATTTCGTGTCCCCAATGTTCTGCTTCAATGTCTGCGAGCACAACAGTTAATACACTTAAAGATGGTACTAAAAAACGCATTCGCTACTATTCGTGTAGTAACTTTCGTAATAAAGGGTCAAAAGTATGTTCTGCGAATAGTGTCAGAGCCGATGTAATTGAAAAATATGTTATGGATCAAATACTCGAAATTGTTAAAAGCGACAAGGTTATCAAGCAAGTCGTTGAGCGTGTCAATCAAGAACATCAAATTGATATGGCTGCACTCAATCATGATATCGCATATAAGCAACAACAATATGATGAGGTCCAAATCAAATTAGATAACTTGATAAAAACGCTTGAAGATAATCCAGACTTAACATCTGTGCTTAAAAATACGATTCATCAGTATGAAAAACAACTCAATGACATCACAACTCAAATCAATCAACTTAAGCAACAACAAAATCAAGAGAAACCATCTTATGATACGAAACAAATCGCTGCCCTATTACAACAAATATTTCAAAACGTAGAATCAATGGATAAAGTACAACTCAAAGCATTATACCTTACGGTCATTGATCGTATCGATATTCGTAAAGACGGTAATCATAAAAAACAGTTCTACGTTACACTCAAACTCAATAATGAAATTATTAAACAACTTTTCAATGATACCCCACTCGACGAAGTGCTCCTCAGCACTTCGTCTTTATTTTTGCCTCAAACACTCTTTCTTCAAATCTAATACAAATGTACTGTCCTTTCGTCATTCAATAACACTCATCTAACAAATATATTCAACACGCTAACAAATCATGGCTCAATGTGAAGCTTATATTGATATGACGAAAGAACATCCCAAAACAAAATATAAGTGGGATAGTAACGGGATTGGCTAACTTCATGTAAGAGAAGGATTACGCAAGCGTAATCCCAAAATCCCATTATTATTTATAAATAAATAATATAAAAAGAAAAAAGTAAATCATAACCACACCTATTAATCCAAATGATATATAAATATATAGCTATATTTCCCGAGAAATGAGCGGGATAACGGGATTTCCTTGTCATATCAACAATTATCACGACTTTCGATTGGGATCTTTTCTGTATTTCAGTGGGATTTCTAGGCGAAACAAATGGTATTTCAAACTTATATTATCAAAATGATGTATCACATGCATACGTCAATCCAATACATTAGGAGGTCATAACAATGACACTAGAACAACAACTCAAGCACTATATAACCAACTTATTCAATCTGCCAAAGGACGAAGTGTGGCACTGCGAATCTATCGAGGAAATCGCTGATGATATCTTACCCAATCAATATGTAAGACTTGGCCCACTCAGTAATAAAATACTTCAGACTAATACCTACTACTCTGACACACTTCACGAAAGTAATATCTATCCTTTCATTCTATACTATCAGAAACAACTCATAGCCATCGGTTATATCGACGAAAATCACGATATGGATTTCTTATACCTACACAACACTATCATGCCTCTTTTGGATCAACGATACTTACTAACAGGAGGACAATAATATGCATAAATACATCAAAATTACACAATTAGTCATTACAATACTAAGTGAAATCATCATTTGGATGAAAGAGTCAGAACGAAAGGAAGTCTCTTATGAATAGATATATCACCCGGGGTATCGCCAACAACTTACCTAATATCTTACAACACCAATTATGGCAACTCGTATCTGAGCGAGAACAAGAACAAACCAAAGATAATACCTTAGTAGATTATTTTCATATATTCCAGTTCAATACACATCGCAATCAATTATATATCAAACACAAACAAGAACGACCAGCGTATGTGAAAACTCAAAAGGCAAATATCAATCAACCTATCAATATCAATAAGGTCTACATTATCCGTGAAGATGATGTAGACCTTTCTTATTACATTATGTTATTACCAAATGAATATTAAGGAGATAAAATCAATGGAAAATATCACAAATACACTTGTCACTACTGCAATTTTTGACGAAAAGAGAACTCACCGCTACTTACTAACAAAGACATGGGACAGTGAAAAACAAACACTTACAATCATCACGATGTATCCGCACTATGATGGCATTCTCAATATTGACCTAACAACCCAACTCATTATGAACAAAGTTTCAGAAATGGATGCATTTGGGTCCATCTATTTTGTGAATCTATACTCTAATATTACAACACCTATCAATCTCAAACATTTAGAAGAAAATGCTTATGATAATCATACAAATATTCAAATTATGAAAGCAGTGAAAGAATCAGATGAAGTGATATTAGCATGGGGTGCTTACGCTAAAAAGCCCGTTGTTGAAGCACGTGTTAATGAAGTATTAGAAATGTTGAAACCACATAAGAAAAAAATAAAGAAACTTATTAATCCAGCAACAAATGAAATCATGCATCCACTTAACCCTAAAGCACGCCAAAAATGGATATTAAACTAGAATGTATATTTATTAATAGTGTAAATATTGAACTTATATAAGTGTATCTTTTAGTCTATAATATGATTAAAAGATACATGTTTTTATTTAAAAAATGTATTGAACGGGAGTTATATATATGACATTAACTAATCAAAATGCAGTTGTTCAATATCATACAGATTTAAATGATGTAGTTTTCAAAAATTTTAAAGCAGTAGAACTTAATTTATTTTTTGCTATATGTAGCTTGTTAAAACATTGCGGATCCGAGCGTATGATATTAGAAATTAGTGAAATAAAGAAAATAGCTAATTATACAAGTCGTAATAAAAAGCGTTTTGAACCGGACTTTACAAATACTATTAAAAAGGCAAAAATCATTAAATTTCAGTGTTTATAGTGAATTTGAAAGTAAGCAGTTAAGTATGTTTAATGATGATAAAACTATGATTGATTTTGAAGGTAAAAAGTTATCTATAACCTTAAATCCAGATTTCGTATACCTTTTAAATAACTTTGATGAGAATAGTATTTGTTTTTCAATGTCTGATTTCACTAACTTAAAATCAATATATTCTAAACATTTATATCGCTTATTTACAGAATATCAAGATGAAAGTACTTATACATTTAGTATAGAAGCGTTTAGAGAATTTCTAGATATTAATTCAAAGTATCCTCACATGAAAGATATAGACAAACCCGTCCTCCGTATGATTAAAGAGGAATTAAATCAGTTTTATCAATACTTTGAGTACAAGAAAGTATTAGAAATGCCACAGCGAGTTACTGAAATCAAATTTAATTTTATAAAGGTTAAAAATAGTTGCACTAATTATATTAGCCATTAGTGACTTTACGAATGAGCTAATTATATTAGTATAGCAACTCTACTTATAAGTAGAGTTGCTATACAGTAATAAAATTTTTATTATTTTAAATTTTTTTGAAAACTAGAATATGTTCTTCAGGTATTCTTTTCTGAGCCATAGTTTGTTGCTGTAATTCTCTTATTCTATCTTCAACAAGTATCCAACCATGTTCATAAAATAAATTTATAGTCCAGTCTATAAAAGGTATTTTTACTTTGTTACGTGTAGTATCTGCTATAGTCATCGCCCAATACCCATCAGTTCTAACGACTCTCATAATATTTATAAAAGACTTTTCTATTTCATTAAAAAACAAAGATAGATTTCCTTTTTTATTTCTTTTATTTCTTGCTCCTATTTCTTGTCTCGTTAATTGCTCAATATTTTCTTGGAGCCAGTACATAGATAATCTATGATATCTTATAAAATCTACAGCAAATGGATATGGTGGAGACGTCATAACCATATCTACTTTGCAATCTAGTTTAGCTGTGTTAATATCTTTTTTTTCGATGTGTATGCTACGATTTCCTAATTTATATAATTCTTCGAAATCAATATTTTCTATCTCTTTACTTACTTTTTGCTTAAAACTATCTATAGCTACAAATTTACTATCTAAATCTGGTAACACATTATCAGCTAGATATCCAATGTTCCATGTTTTTCTCCTGTTTGAAACTTTATTAGATATAGATAAAAAGCAAAGTAAGAAAAATTCTCTATACGAATTTTCTTCAATATTATCAATAATATTTTTCAATTTGCTTAACTGCAGGTGGTTTTCTTCTGTATACCACCTTTCATAATCAGGAAATTTAATAACATTAATAGATATGTTTGAATTAAATTGTTTTAAAATATAATCATAAACTCTTTTAAGTTTATTTTTATCGTAAAAATTAGTATTAACTTTACTACTAAGTATTGCAATAGGGCTTACATCTATCCCGATTGCGTTTCTTCCAAGTTTTAAAGATTCTTTTAGGGTCGTTCCAGACCCACAAAACGGATCTAAAATCGTTTCAAATTCTTGAGAATATTTATTAATATATTCATTTGGGATTGATTCATGAAATTTTGCATGATAACTATAAATGTTACTCATTTTTTCTAAAAACCAAACAGTAATGATGATGATTATTAGAAATAAATGTACTAGGGAAACCCCATATCCCTAATTTTTTATTATCTTGACACCATATTTGTTCACCAACAAATGTAAAACCCTCACGCTCAACATATTTAACACTATCCCAAGCAAAAGTTACATATTCACCATTAGAATCTCTAAAATTTTGCACTACTATTACCATATATTTTCTTGATTTTAATACTTTATTACAATTTTTAAATACTTTTTGTAAATTTTTCATAAATGTTGAATAATCATCTATATTACCTAAATCATTACTGGAATCAGAATACACTAAATCTAAGTTTTTTTGTATTCTATCTTTATGCTGTGAATTTGAATTACCTCTGGACTTACCTAACATATTCCAATATGGTGGTGAAGTTATTATAAAATCTGCTTCTATATCTTTATAATATTTAGCGTAACGACTGTCACCTTCAATAATATTATTATTATTTTCTAATCTGCTATTTGCCATACTTATAAAAGAACTCTCTAATTCAATACCTTTAAATTCTCTGTTATTTTCTTCTGACGCGACAGCTGTAGAGCCCACTCCCATAAAAGGATCAAAAACTACTTCATTCTTCTTACTGAAAAATAATATAAATTTTTCAGCTAGTTCTTCTGGAAACTTTCCAGGATGTTTAATTGTTTTATATCTTTGTCGAGATTGAAGAGTAAACCACGATTTAGTGCTTTTAACCCATTCTTTTCCCGTTAAATCATTTAATTTTGCCACTATTTATTTCCTCCTGCTATACTTACGCTTGCACAGATATATAAGCCTTATTAACAAATTTCTTGCTCCAGACCCAAAAATGTTTTGTACTCTGACTAGTTATTATACCATTAATTTCTTTAATGTCAGATAAAAATTTCATGAACATTTCATAACTAAAGGCAGTAACTATTGTCGGCTTCCCTGTACTCATTTGAATATCAAATTGTAGAGTCAGTAATTTTTCTTCAAATGAATAACTGTTATTACTGCTTCTATATCCACCATGTGTTTGAGTTGGTATTTGGTTGCTATCAGTAATAATATACCAAACACCATCATAGTCATTAATATTTGCTAATTTTAATGTATTTTGTACATTGTTAATTTCTTTTCTTTCATCAAAACTTTTTATTGCTTTTCCAGCCTTACATTCTACAATTATTTTAATTCTACTCTTCATTTGATGGTGATAAACAACACAATCTATAACTGTATCTGATAATCGTTGACCTGTAAATTGGCTTCCTAACTGTCTAACTTTAGAATTCTCAAATGTATTTAACAATTGCTGATATATAAAATTCTCATAAGCAGTACCGTCTGATGATTTTGCAATTTGAAAACCGATATCAAAGTTTTCATTGCTCATACTAAATTCTTGAATTTGAACTTCATCAAGTTCAAATTCTATTTTACTTTTCGATTTAAATAATCTATCTGCCTCAATAACTAATTCACGACTTGGTAAATCTGTATCGAAGTTTATATGTGCATTTTGTTTATTTTCATTAATTAATTTTGCATCCTTTAGAATACTTAAAACTTCTTCATCATTACATTTTTCAGGACAAATTATAATATTTGCAATTTGCGGAGTAATCTCCAAATGGTTATATGTTTCACCAATGAAAATACTTTCATGATAAAAATCATAATTATTAATATCAAAATTTGTTATATCAAATTTTATATTTCTAGTATTTACTAAAGGAATTTCCAAAACTATATTCAACCATTGTTTCATAAAAGTTAAGCCTCTACCAAATTCTTTGATTTGTTTTTTTGTCCAATTATTATTGTTTCTATTTGAAAAATCGATATTAGACATATCTTTCAATGATTCATTATTTTGTAATTTTACTAACCCACATAATACTGCTCCATCTACTTCTAACACTCCAAGTTCCTTTGCAAGTTGTAAAATTTTTATTGCAACAACAAATGGCCGTAAAGTTATATCATACATTTCAAAATTACTATAATCTTTAGAAGCATTTCTAAACTTCATTCCTAATATTATGTCTGATAATAATAAAGTTCCATTTTTATATTTTATTAACGTATCACTTATGTAATGTTTTTTATCATTTTCCCGATTTTTTCCTTTATAATATGTGGGTAACACTCCTAAAAATGCCATAAATTCAAGGTAATCACGTATAATTTCATTCCAATTCTGATTGAAATTTTTACTAGGCTTTTTTTCGCTATCAGTATAATATAGTTTTTTTATATCATCATAGGTTGCTTTTCCATTATATACTTTAAAGTAGATTTCTTTCATGTTTATAGAATTTTTAATCCTTTCATACATTCTACCATGGAATTTTTCAAACAAACCATTCTTAACCATCTCTTCAAAAAAGAGAGCTTTTAAATCTTCATAAATATAGTATTCTTTACTTACATCCAAAAGTGACAGCATAAATTCAAATTCTTCTACTACAACTGCATTATGTGGTAAATGATAACCAGAATCCATATTATTCCTCCAATTTACTTAATATATATAAGTATAACAAGTTATAACAATTAAGTGTAATAAGTATAACAAATAAAATAATGCTTGAAGCATATGTGCAGTTTAATAATAGATAATCTAATTATAAAAACCGCATCATTTATGATAGGCTTCCCCTCGCATGATTTTAAACGCACGATAAACTTGTTCTATTAATATCACGCGCATCATTTGATGTGGGAAGGTCATCTTGCTGAATGATAGTGCGTAGTCGCTGCGGTCTAGTACGTCTTTATGCAGACCGTTGGACCCGCCAATAATGAATGTAAAGTCACTTTGGCCACGTGTCATGCGGCTTTCTATTTCTTTTGCCAAACCTTCAGACGTTAACATATTACCTTTAATTTCTAACGTGATGACCGTGGACTGCTGTTTTACTTTTGCTAGCAAACGCTGGCCTTCTTTTTCCTTAACTTGTTCTACTTCTTTATCGCTCATATTTTCTGGTGCTTTTTCATCGGGAACTTCGATGATTTCAATTTTTGAATAAGCACTTAAACGTTTTTCATATTCTGCAATGGCTTGTTTCCAGTATTTCTCTTTTAATTTACCTACTGTGAGTATTGTTATCTTCATTTTTATCCTCCGAGTTTAGTGAAAAGTATAAGTTGTTAGACTTATCCACAAGTTATACACTTATTCACACTATTCCCTCTTATTATAACAGTAATGTATACTGCTTTTTAATAATTTTTACGTTTTATCAACAAAAAAGAAAGAATAACCTGTGTATTTGTGGATAACCCTGTGTATAATGTGGGTATTTATATGTGAATTGTGCACATCTCTGGATAACTTTGGACAAAACAGTGGATAAGTTGACGGTTGTCTTACATACTTATTCACAAACTTAACCTTTTCTTCATAAAGCTCTTGTCTAATCCTTACAAAATGCTAAGTTATCCCCTGGTTATATTTATTCGATTACTGTATATTTAATCTGTGTTAAGACATAGGGTTGTATAACCATGTACGATTTATGATGACGGCTAACAAAAAAACCTATATCTCCTTATGAGATATAGGTTAAATATGTATCTTAAATGATGTCTATTATGTGAGTTCCTTAAGTAGTTGCTAAACTTTTCCTGTTAAGTCTGTTTATATTAATGATTACATTCGCTTACGCTAATGCATTAAGAAGCCCTAACCCCTCAATAAAGGGGCAAGGGCTTCTATAACGTATATATTGGTGTGGCGTTGGCTTTGTCGGTATCGCACAGAAGTACTTCTTTTTCTGTGTCGATATCGTTCTCGTTAAGTACTTGGCCGACGCTCATGCGTGCGAGATCTTTCATATTGTTGTCTTGTGATAAGTGAGACAGGTAAATGCGTTTGGTACTACCTGTGATGACGTCTGTCATGGCACGACCTGCATCTTCGTTGGAAACATGGCCCATATCGCTGAGGATACGTTGTTTGGTCTTCCAAGGGTAACCGCACATGCGTAACATATCTACATCATGATTACTTTCAAAGACAAATGCATCGCTGCCTTGAATCATGCCTTTCATACGATCTGAGACATAACCTGTGTCTGTTAAAATCGTAAATTTCTTATAATTGTTATGGAAGATATAGAATTGTGGATCGATGGCATCGTGTGACACGTTAAACGATTCGATATCAAAGCCGGCTAATGATTTTGTTTCGTATGGATTGAAGATAAATTTTTGATCCATTGGAATTTTGCTGTCTTTCTTTTCTATTGCTGTCCATGTTTTTTCATTAGCGTAAATTGGCAATTTATATTTACGTGCTAACACGCCAAGACCTTTAATATGGTCCGAGTGTTCATGTGTCACCAAGATGCCATTCAAATTTTGAATCTGTTTGTCTATTTGTCCAAATAGTTCTTCCATTTTCTTTCCTGTCAAACCTGCGTCGACAAGGATACTGCCTTTATCACTTTCCACATAAGTGGCGTTTCCTGTACTACCACTCGCTAATACACTCATACGTATCAAGCGATTCACCCTTTCTAATCTATAAACATTGTTTAACGTTATTATTACTGGGCAGACTACGGTTTATGTGCCCTCAACATGCCCTCTGTCTAATTTATTCTATTGATAAAGTGCAATCTAGCAACGCTATCATAACTTTTCCTTATATCGTTATAAAAGTTACAAGCATACTGCACTTTTCTAAAATATTAACCGTCTTATGATTATCTACTCAATGATAAATCAACATGATTTCGACTTTTTTATAATATCTTTTCGCGTTATTTAAAATTTCCATAACACGTTATTAACAGTATTTAATTTTAACATACTTTTGACTTCACTTCTGTGTATATTGTTTATTTTAACAAGCATCTTTTTCAAAAATTCTCAAACAAAACTCAAACAATCCAAAAAAGCACACCTTCAAAAGGTGTGCCTATATAATCCACATTATTCTTCAATAATTTTGGGGCTGTCTGATACGGCTTCGACATAGTAGGTCTTAATCTTATCACCGTGTTTGACTTTAATTTCCCAATTGGCTTCGAGTACTTGTACGTTCGGCTCTTTAACAACGGTATAGTAGCCAAGTCGTGCATTGGTTACTTCATCATTACGCTTCAAGTAACGATTATAATACAGTGCTTCTATGGCGCTCTTAGCTGAATTCACTTGTTTCTTATCATTATTCGCACCTTCTGATGGCGCAATCGATTTCATTGCGGTTTGCTTATAGCTCGTTGCTTTACCATCATTATTGATGTTAAATTCAAGTCTCGCTTTATTATTGTTCATAATTGGATAGTCATGATACGTTTGTTCAAAGGTCACTTTGTCGTTATCAATATTACTCATTTCGTAATCCTTACCTTTATAGACATTGTCTTTGACGTAAGATTTTAATGCGGTATATTGATCATTTCCGACATCGACTGCATTATTGATATCGCCTTTTGCTCTGGCACCGGAATCTTCACTTGAGATCTCAGAGCGTGATTTTGCATAAGATGAAAAATCAAATGACCGTGCAGTCAATAATTGCATTTTCAAACCTTTAACACTTGGAAGGTTATCAGGAATTGTAATTTCTTCTTGTTTAAAATTCACAGCATTTTCTTCTTCGCTATCATTGATATGCGATTTATTCACCTTATCAATATAAATAATCACTAAGCTAATATTGACTAGAATAAACACGAAAATAAATAAAGTTTTGGCTCGTTTCCAGTTCATTTATTCTAGCCTCCCATCTTCGTATGCACGCCATTCACCGTTATATTGTACATACCATTGTGGTTTAAATTCGCTATTGCGTTGAATTTCAATATCACTTTTATCTGGTTTTTCTTCCATTCTGTAACCAATCGTCATGTTCGTCACATCTTCAAAGTTAATTTCTGGGTTGTTGGCCAACTCTGAACGTACCGTTTCAGCACCAGGCAATTTCGTTTCATTTCCGCCACTGTCAATTGTGACATTGGCTTTAAGCAATGCACGTGCATAGCTGAAGACGCCTTTATCTCCCCAAGATACTTTGATATTGTTTAAATATTCATCGTTAAATGTTGGACGACCGTTTAAGAACATTTGATAGGTAAGTTCCCCATTTTTATTATCTATATTGAATAAACGATAATCATCAGTAAAACCACCGTGGTTATTAATATAGTCATAGGTACTTGGTATACTATCTTGCATGTTAGTTGAACGGTTTTCATCTTCTGAGAGGTTAGTATAACGATACTTTTCAGTTTCATCATTATAATTCGCCACACCTGTATTATTGTTATAGGTTGCGGTACCGCTCTTCGTACTACGTACAACGACAGAATCATTGAATAATATAGAGTTCATCGTATCAACACTGATGCGGTTGTAAATCGTATGATATGATTTCATCGCTTCTGGTGCTTTTGGTGCAAAGATATGTGTCGCTCTATCAATCGTATCTTTATTCGTTATGATTTCTGAGTATGGCTGCATTTTTTTATGTTGTGTTTGCATCACTTTTTTTAAGTTATTTAATTTTGCGGAAGTGGTCATACGCACAACGTTATGTCTATCGCTACTAATCGCATAAAGTTTCACATTGCCATCTTTGTTATTGTCGATGATAAGTCGATCGAATTTAAAATTATTCGGAACTTTGGCATCGATATTCAGCGCTTGTCCTAAGTAGGTTGCTAATGGCATGTCATAGCTGAAATCAAGTATGAGAAACTCATCCGTTAAATCTGGAATGATTAAGTTGTGGTTGCTGTGCATTTGTTCCGCATGCAATACGCGATGGTTCTTTAATGGCTTTAATATGGTTTCGATATTTTGCTTTGTCGCTTCCATGCCTTCAGTTTGGTCACCTTTAGAGTGAACCACTTGATAGGGTGTAATGACTTGATCCATACCTTGATTCAACGGTTTGCCAATTGTATTGGGCTCATAATCTTTGCTGTTGCTACCTTGGTTATCTACATTGGCTAAATCGGGTGAGAAATTCCAAGTCATATAGGTTAACACGACGCTCATTAAGACAAGAAGGATGAGGATAATCGATTTAATTAATTCTTTACTCCGCATCCCAATCACCATCTTCTAGAACTTCACAAGGAAGTGTAATAAAGATTGACGTGCCTTGTCCTTCTACGCTGTTTGCCCATATACGACCGTTGTGTGCTTCAACGATTTCTTTAGAGATGGCTAAGCCTAAACCTGTACCACCCATTTTACGTGTACGTGCTTTATCTACACGATAGAAGCGGTCAAATATTTTATCTACTTTATTAATTGGAATACCAATCCCATTATCTTTCACACGAATGGTCATACGATTATATAACGCATTCTGTTTCACGTGAAACTCGACACGTTTATCGCCACGAGAGTATTTCATCGCGTTCGTTATGACGTTGTCAAACACTTGGGTCATCTTATCTGGATCGATTTCCGTAAAGATGGTTTCGGTTGGTACTTCACGCACAAATGTCGTATCTTTTGCTGACATTTCATGGCGGTTAATGATTTTATTAATAAACATATTAAAGTCGACAATTTCTTTGGTAATTTGCTCTGATTCATTGTCCATTTTAGATAATTGTAATAGGTCATTAACAAGACGAATCATACGTTCTGTTTCTTCACGTGTAACGGATAGAAATTGTGGTGCTAATTCGCCATCTTTCCAAGCACCACTTTCGAGTGCCTCGATATAACTGTTCATGGAAGTCAGTGGCGTACGCAATTCGTGTGAGACGTTCGCAACGAATTCACGGCGTTCGCGTTCTACTTGTTGTTGTTCTGTTACATCATGTAGCACGGCAATATAACCTGTCACAAAACCAGTTTCTTGTACAATCGTACTAAAGTTAACCCGGGCAATAATACCTTCATTTTCATTAATATCTAATAAGAAGCTATCATTATTTTCTTGAATTTCATCTAATGAGAAATCTTCTTCGAGTTTAAGCACTTTAAGCATGTGGTCACCGATAATGTCTTCTTTCATTGTGCCCATCATAGTGAGTGCCATGTCATTGACAATGCGCACACGGCCACGACGGTCGGTTGCAATGATACCGTCACTCATATGTGTGATAACAGAATCGAGACGGCGTTTCTCACTTTCGGTATTCGCTTGTGCTTCTTGAACACGTTTGGACAGATTGTTAAAGGCGAGTGCGAGCTCACCGATTTCATCGTTACCGTAGATTTTCACACGTTGTGTATAGTTACCTTTAGACATTTCAACGGTTTGGTTCCGCATGTCTGTAATCGGCTTTGTAATGGTACGGGCAATAAAGAAACCGAGTATCACGGTAATCAATAGTGATATCCCTGTACCAACGATAAAGATTTGATTGATATTGCTCAATTGGTTATACACATCATTGATGTCCGCTTCGATATAGACATCACCAATTGTGCCATCGTTTGATGTTTTCACAGGCAGGTTGTATACCCACACACGTTGTTTACCATTACCGTAGTCTTTTAATACGGTATGGCTATTGATTTCACCGAGTGACAGTGCCTTTTGAATGGAGTTGTCATTCGCTTTTTGATTAATTAGACTACGCGTAGACTGCTTTGAAGTAGCCATGATAATCTGATCTTTATCTATAAAGCGGATTTCTTCTATTTCTTGTCTATTCGCATACTCATTAAGTAAGTTCTGAACTTCTTTTTGAGCATTAATTGCATTATCTTCGTCATAGACTTTTTCTATATTAATTTCAATTTGTTTCGCGTATTGCGAAATATTATTTTTAAATGTTTGTGTTAATTCTTTTTCTAGACTATTCGTAAAATATAAACCGATAATTTGCATACCGATTATAATGAGTAATACATAGACAATAACCAATTTCGTGTGTAAGGACTGAAAATGTTTAAGCCATTTCATTAATATATGCCTCTATTCATGTTGTTGGAGGAAATATCCAACACCACGACGTGTAACAATATATTCTGGATGAGATGGATCATCCTCGATTTTTTCACGTAAACGACGAATTGTTACGTCTACTGTACGTACATCACCAAAATAGTCATAACCCCAAACAGTTTGTAATAAATGTTCACGTGTCATTACTTGTCCCATATGTTTAGATAAGTAATGGAATAATTCAAATTCACGGTGTGTTAATTCGATATCATCGCCACGTTTTTTAATAGAGTATGCATCTGGATAGATGACGATATCTTTAATCGTAATTTCATTGGACGCATCATTAACTTCTTGTGCTGGTTGTGAATAATGACGACGTAAGTTGGCTTTAACACGCGCGATTAATTCACGTGTGCTAAATGGTTTCGTCACATAGTCATCTGCACCTAGCTCAAGACCTAATACTTTATCAATTTCTGAGTCTTTCGCTGTTAACATGATAATTGGCATTTCGTATTTTTTACGTACTTCACGACAAACTTCCATGCCGTCGCGACCAGGTAACATAATGTCTAATAACACGATGTCTGGTTCTTCATCATAGATTAAATCGACTGCATCGTTACCATCATAGGCACAAAATACTTCGTAGCCTTCTTTTTTCAAATTAAATTCTAAAATATCAGCAATTGGTTTTTCATCATCGACTACAACAACTTTTCTAGCCATATTTATAAACCTCATTTCTATATTGTAGTACATTTACATTAAATTCTACGCATTTCCCTATAATACAATTTACCATTTATGGCGCGCTAATTCTATTTTTCCAAATAAAAATTTAAAATTGTATATTGTAAAATTATAACATTATCCCGATTAAATGGGTATTCATCGGGTCATCATAGGTATGCCTAGTTTAAACAAGCATCCTGTATCATTCTAATTTATTGCTTATAACACAAATAAGGGAGCGCACGCGTCACCTAATATGCATTAGATGACGTATGCTCCTCCCTCTGTGGTGCTTTATATTTATCTAAAACTGTATCATTCCGTTATTTATCACGTGCGTGTCGACGCAACGCTTGTTTCAATGTTGAAAAGCCTCATTGTCATAGCTTACTAATCACTGTAACGGATGCTTAGACACTTTTCTGTTTCTTAACGAATAATGAAAGTATAAAACCAATCACTGTTAATGCAGTGATAAAGAAAAAGGTAAACTGTACGCCATGTGAAAGTATGATTTCTTGGCTTACATTCGGATTAGCAGCGCCAAATGATTTCATTGCTGTTGTATAAAGCGTAATGGCGATAGCTGTACCTGCTGAACCACCGACTTGTATTAATGTCGTAATGGTAGCTGAACCATCTGCGTATAAATCGTGTGGTAGTTGATTTAAAGCGTTCGTTTGTGCTGGCATCATTACCATTGTGATACCAAAGAAAAGTACCATAAACGTAAGAATAATGGCCCAAACTGGTGTGGATGCAGAAATAATAAGTGCAAACGTCATTGCAGCGATAAACATTAATAAATACCCGATAATGCCGAAGTATCTCGCACCAAAGCGGTCAAACAATGAACCGACGACCGGAGACAATACTAAATTGACTGCGTTACCAGGTAATAACGTTAAACCAGCAATCACTGAACTAAATAGTAAGGCGCCTTTTAAATATAAGGGTAATAAGATGCCTGTTGATAAAATACATAAGATCGTAATAAATACCATAGCTGCCCCAAGGACGAACATAGGATATTTAAAGACATTTAAGTTAAGCATTGGTGAGTCAATTTTAAATTGACGTACAACAAAGATGATTAAGGCTAGGATACCGATGACTAATGGTAGCCAAACGATAACATTTGTGAAGGCCGCTTCTGCCATTGAACTTAATGCGAAGATTAATCCAGCAAATCCAATCGTTGATAAACAAATGGATAGGATATCGATTTTAGGCTTCGAAATCTCTCCTACATTCTCAGTATTTGTAAAAGCTAAACCTAAGACGACTAAATATAACACTGCACTGATCCAGAAGATGTAGTGCCAACTAGATGCGGAAATAATGACACCTGAAAGTGTGGGGCCGAGTGCTGGCCCTGCTGTAATAACCAGTCCCATGATGCCCATAACCGCACCACGTTTTTCAATTGGGAAGATAAGCATCAAAACCGTAACCATAATAGGTAATAAAATACCTGTCCCTAACGCTTGAATCAAGCGTCCCAATAATAGTAAACCGAAGTTAGGTGCAAGCGCGCCAATAACTACGCCTAATAATGATAATAAAATACCTGAAACAATTAGTGTTTTTGTGCTAAACCATTTAATAAGGTACGATGACGCTGGTACTAAACAAGCCATGACGAGTAAGTACCCTGTCGTTAACCATTGCACCGTTGCCGCTGATACTTTAAAGTCAGCCATAATATCGGTTAATGCCATATTGAGTGCTGTTTCACTGAATAGTCCCATAAATCCACCAATCATTAAGACCAGTGCAAACATTTTCGGGCTTTTTACGTTTACTTGTGTTGCCATTTGATATACTCCTTTTTGATGGTAAATGAAGTATAAGTATAAATGAGAGTGTTAAGTATGGATGAGACAAATCAACTACTGTTTCCATAATCATCGATTGCTTTCTTCTACTTAATTCATCTACATAAGTTATGACTTATTCCTATATTTCCATTGAATTTTTATTATGCTAAGAATGATGCATGCTATATAGAAGATGTTTGATGTTACTCAAGATCCCTTTGTAAAGAAACTTTATGCCACATACCCCTGAATTCAAGCCATCTTTAAGTAACATTGTTTCATCATTATGCGACAATCTTCTATATAAATGCTCTAGCTATTTATGTAGTCGAAAAGACTGACCAACTTACTTTAGCAAAATTTCGCCATTATTGTCAACCTAGTTGACAATAATGAATTGCAAAAAAATTAGAGTATGTAACGTTGTGTTTATCGTTTTATATACTCTAATTATTCATCTGGCTTATCATTTTCTAATTGCCAGTCTGCTTGTAACAATTGCTCTAAATGTGCAACTTCTGACGCACCGATCACTTGACCAATATGTTCAATGATGTGTTGTTTGTTTTTAATATATTTCTCATAACACATGATACCAAATTCCGTTAAGGTTACACGTTTTTCTTTCTTATTATTGGGCACACTTTCAATTTGAACAACTTGTTTCTGTTCTAATTGTTTCACTGCTTTATGGATTGCCTGACGCGTTAAATTGATCTTATGCGTGAGTTCTGCAAAAGTAGGCTGATCATATTTAATGATCATAATTAAATACCATTCAGAACTACCAAAATGAACCTGAGGTAATTGTTGTGCCGTCATATATTCTACTTTTTGTCTTAAGTCATGGTGTCGATCACTGATGAGGTTAATCAAATCTGTTTCTTCTATATGCTTATGATTTGTCATTTATTTACTCCTCATTTTAAATTTCATTTCATTGTAAAAAAGTTTATTCATTCATTAAATAGGTTCCAACCAAAACATACGATAAAGTATTGCTCATCCACCATATTACAACATGATATAAAAAATTATCTAGCAAAACTTATACATTTCTATATTTACGCATAAAAAAACCCATCCTATTGGATGGGTTTATACGGTCTCGACGGGAATCGAACCCGCGATCTCCTGCGTGACAGGCAGGCGTGTTAACCGCTACACTACGAGACCTAAAAATGGTGACTCCTACGGGACTCGAACCCGTGTTACCGCCGTGAAAGGGCGGTGTCTTAACCGCTTGACCAAGGAGCCTGTCTTAAGCACAAAATAAATTATATCAACTCTTATACCGGATGACAAGCTATTTTTTTAATTTTATTAGTATAATTTTCTATATTAATTGTATAAAGTTCAAATACGGTGCTAAAACGCTTAAAAAGTCTGTCATATTGGTATGGCAGCACATTCATTTTTATCATTTCAGTCACTAAAATATGAGAAATTGATATTTTTTAAAAACTATTAAAATTTAAATCTTTTTTGTTTTCAACACTTTTTGATAAACTAGTTAAATAAAATATGAGGAGGGCTTATGATTGGCTAAGGTATTATTTATTAATTCAGGATCCATTGGACATCTTAATCCTACGATTGCCGTGTGTAAAGAACTTGTGGCGCGTGGTGAAGAGGTGGTTTACTACATTGGAGATCAATATCAAGACAAGCTAAAAGATACGGGTGTGGAAATACGTACACTACCAACAGATGAGATTATACAACGCTTTACAGCATACGGCTCTGGCAATTTATTCCACGTCGTCAACGGCTTATTGAATACTGCGGATGTAATACTTCCAAAGATTTTGGAAGATACGAAAAATGAACATTATGATTATTTAATTTCTGACTCCATGTTTAGTTTTGGTAACTTAATTGCGCAAAAATTACATATTCCTACCATTTCGTCGATTACCTCTTTTGCACATACTGCAGAAACGTTTGAAGCGGCACTCAACTATAATGCACAGGCGTTATCAGAAACAGAAATGAATGACGTAGAAGACACTTTTAATCATTTACAACAGCATATTCAAACAACCTATGGCGTCGAGGTTAACTCACGTTATGAAACAATGAATAATCCGGGGGATTTCAATATTGCTTATATCTTGGAAAAATTCCAAATAAATCCTGAATTATTTGATTCAGCACATTATCGTTTTGTTGGACCATCTGTGATGCAACCACAGTCAACGGATTTTATGAGTCAAGTTGATCAAAGCCGACCAATAGTTTACGTTTCCCTTGGCACGGTATTTAATCAAAATATTGGTTTCTTTAATCAATGTTTTGCCGCGTTAAAAGATCTTGATGTATCTGTCATCGTATCGATTGGTGAAGCAAATAACGCGGCTGACTTTGATACAGTCCCTGATAATGTATTATTGAAATCCTATGTACCTCAGACAGAACTATTACAGCATACAGCACTTTTCTTAACACATGCTGGAATGAATAGTACAAATGAAGCATTATTAATGGATGTGCCTTTATTGGCTTTTCCACAAAATGCGGACCAACCGCTCGTTGCGCAACAAATTGAAAATATCAACGTAGGTCAACAACTGAATTCTGAAACTGTCACAACCGAAGATTTGAAAGCAAAAGTTGTGGAAATGTTACAGAATCGCGCAACTTATCAAGCACAGATTAAAAAAATCAAGCAAACACAAGCCTTGGATCAACCTGGTTACGTAACGGCAGTTGATCAAATCCTCACTTTTCGCGATCATCACATAAATCATTAATATAGATAAACAAAAAACCTTGTCGAAGTACCATCCACTCATTGTGTGATGACATCTACAAGGTTTTTATAATATCTAATCTACAATCTTTACCATAGTGATTTTAATAGGTTTGTTTGATTACGGTCTGGACCTACTGAGAAGATTGAAATCTTCACGTCACATAATTCAGAAATACGTTCTAAGTATCTACGCGCATTATTAGGTAATTCTTCTAATGAACGACAACCTGTCACATCTTCTGTCCAACCTGGTAATGTTTCAAAAATTGGCTTACAACGTTGTAAGTCTTTCAAGTTAGCTGGGTATTCCGTAATTTCTTTACCGTCTAACTCATAAGCAGTACAGATTTTAACTTCTTTAAGGCCTGTTAATACATCAATTGAGTTAATAGATAAATCTGTAATACCACTTGCACGACGAGAATGACGTAATACAACTGAGTCGAACCAACCTACACGACGTGGACGTCCTGTTGTTGTACCGTATTCACGACCTACTTCACGGATGTGGTGCCCATCTTCGTCAAATAGTTCTGTTGGGAATGGACCATCGCCGACACGTGATGTATAGGCTTTACACACACCGATAACTTTAGAGACGAATGTTGGACCTACACCGCCACCGACAGTCACATTACCTGCAACTGGGTTACTTGATGTAACGAATGGATATGTACCATGGTCGATATCTAACATCACACCTTGTGCGCCTTCGAATAATACTTTTTCGTCAGCTACAAAGGCATCATCTAAAACTTTTGCAGTATCTGTCACGAATTGTGCTAAACGTTGACCAGCTGCATAATATGTTTCAAAGATTTCTTCAAATGTAGGACATGCTTTGCCAAACATCCCTTCGAAGTATGCACCTTTGTATTCAATATTATCTTTTAATAATTTTTCAAATGTTTCTTTATCTAATAAATCTGCGACACGGATACCAATACGTTGTGCTTTATCTACATAAGCTGGACCGATACCTTTTTTCGTTGTACCGATTTTATTATCTCCGCGACGTTCTTCTTCATATTCATCTTGTTTAATATGATAAGGTAAAATAACTTGCGCACGGTTTGAAATGCGTAAATTATCCGTTGAAATACCTCTTTCGTTTAGCGCGTCTAATTCTTTTAATAGTGCTACTGGATCGACAACGACACCATTACCAATAACTGCTAATTTTTCTTTATAGAAAATACCAGATGGCACTAAGTGTAATTTATATGTTTCTCCACCAAATTTAATTGTGTGGCCTGCATTGTTACCGCCTGAAAAACGTGCAATAACATCTGCTTGTTCTGCTAAGAAATCTGTAATTTTACCTTTACCTTCGTCTCCCCATTGTGTCCCAACGACTACTATTGATGACATATGAGCACCTCCAAGTTTTCTCGATTAACCATTACGTATTTTACCAATACACCAACCATATTGCAAACCAAAAATCGAACATTAATTTATTTATATTTTGAAAATTTTGATGGTGTTCAAAGTGGAAAGAGATACAGTTTAAATCCAGTCGCACCAAGTATTAAGACCATTTTTTACATTTATAAGGACACATACTTACCGCGAATACACGGCAATAAACACAAACAAAAACCGTACAATAAAATACGTATTTGTATTATTGTACGGAAATTAACAAGAAAATTATTTTTTTACCTTATCCAAAATCAGCATGTGCATAATCTATATCTGTAAATTTATTATATTGTTTCATAAAGTGTAACTTAACGGTGCCTGTAGGGCCGTTACGTTGTTTCGCAATAATGATTTCAATTTCACCATTATCGTCATTCGTTTGTGGTTCGTAATTTGAATCATCATCGTCGTCTTCATCTTCGCCACGATTGTAATAATCATCACGATATAAGAAGGCTACGATATCGGCATCTTGCTCGATAGAACCCGACTCACGTATATCACTCATCATCGGACGTTTATCCTGACGTTGTTCTACACCACGAGATAACTGACTCAATGCAATCACAGGACATTCTAATTCTCTGGCAATCGCCTTTAAAGTACGTGATATTTCTGATACTTCTTGTTGTCGATTGTCAGAAAAACGAGAACCACTACCTGAAATTAACTGTAAGTAGTCAATAACAATCATGTCTAAGCCATGTTCTTGTTTCAAGCGACGACACTTTGAACGAATATCTGTGATACGAATCCCAGGTGTATCATCAATAAATATCTTTGTACGTGATAATTTACCTACAGCAATTGTGAAACGATTCCAGTCTTCCTCAGTCATCATACCTGTTCTTAAGCGGTTCGAATCCACATTGCCCGAGCTACAAATCATACGTGTTGCTAACTGGTCTGCACCCATCTCTAAAGAAAAGATCCCTACAGAAAAATGATCTTCATGTGTTGCCACTTTTTGTGCAATATTAAGTGCGAAGGCAGTCTTACCTACCGAAGGACGTGCTGCTAAGATAATTAAATCGTTACGGTTAAAACCCGCTGTCATTTGGTCTAAATCGCGATACCCTGTTGGAATACCTGGCGTTTGACCACTGTTCTGATCTAATAGTTCTGCATTTTCATAAACATCACCTAAGACATCTCGAATGTCTTTAAATCCATCACTTTCACGTGTGGATGATAGTTCTAATATACGACGTTCAGCATCGTTAAGTATCGTATCTAGTTCCAGTTCATCATTATAGCCATCGTTCGCAATACTATCCGCAGTTTGAATTAATTTACGCTTCGTGGCGTGTTTAAACACAATTTCCGTATAATATTGAATATTACGTGTGGTCGGCACATTACTTGATAATTCTGCAAGATATTGAGGACCGCCCGCTTCATTCAATCGTCCTTCTTGGGATAACTGATCCATAATGGTAACGACATCGATATCTTTATTATCTTCATTGAGGTTCATCATTGCTCTGAAAATGTGCTGGTGTGCCCCTCTATAAAAGGACTCAGGAAGTAATACTTCCTGAGTAGTGTTGATTAATTCTGGATCTATGATAATGGCACCTAAGACAGACTGTTCAGCCTCATTACTGTGTGGCATTTGATTTTGTTCGTACATTCCATCCATTCCATCCATTGCGCTTACACCTCATATCTCAATCCGTTATTATTGTTCAACTGTGTGTACACGAATTGTACCTTCAACTTCTTTGTCTAATTTAACTGGTACGTTAGTGTAACCTAATGCATGGATACCATTTGGTAAGTCCATTTTACGTTTATCAATCTTAATGTCATGTTGTTGTTGTAATGCTTGTGTGATTTGTTTGGTACTTACTGAACCAAATAATTTACCGCCTTCACCTGTTTTAGCAGATACTTCGACTTCAATCTCACTTAATTGTTCTTTTAATTTTTTAGCATCTTCAATTTCTTGTTGACGTTCTGCTTCAGCAGCTTTATTTTTTTGTTCTAATTGTCTTAAGTTACCTGGCGTTGCTTCAACTGCCATGTTTTTCTTCAATAAGAAGTTATTTGCGTAACCAACTGGTACGTCTTTAACTTCGCCTTTTTTACCTTTACCTTTAACATCTTGTGTGAATATTACTTTCATGAATTTTCACTCCTACTCATTTGTTCTGTTATAGCTTGTTGTAATTTTTCAATTGCTTCATCAACAGTCACATCTTTTAATTGTGTTGCTGCATTCGTTAAATGACCTCCACCACCAAGTGCTTCCATTGTTAACTGAACATTGACTGCACCAAGTGAACGCGCAGACATACCTACGACATTGTCTTCTCTTCTTGCAATTACATAAGAAGCTTCTACACCATCTAAACTTAACAGTTCATCGGCAGCTTGTGCAACTGTAACAGGATGGTAGATTTTCTCATCTGAACCATGTGCAATGGCAACACCATTATCTTGTAGTTTCACTGTTTGAATCAATTCAGTACGATTAATATACGTATCAAGGTCATCTTTTAAGAAATGTTGCGTCAAGATTGTATCGGCACCATGTGCACGTAAATAACTTGCCGCATCAAATGTTCTAGAGCCGGTACGTAATGTAAAGTTACGTGTATCTACAATGATGCCGGCAAACATGACCGTTGATTCTAAACGTGTCAGACGCTGTTCTGTTGGTTGATACTCGAGTAATTCTGTAACGAGTTCTGCTGTTGAACTTGCATAAGGTTCCATATATACAAGTAATGGACTCGAAATGAAACTTTCACCACGTCTATGATGGTCAATGACTACTTTACGATTGGCTTTATTTAAAATATTTTCATCGATGACCATTTCTGGTTTGTGCGTATCTACAACGACAAGTGTTGTCTTGGAAGTCATAATATCCCATGCTTCATCTGAAGTGATGAAACGATCTTTAAGTTCTGGTTTTTCATTTACCGCATCCATAACACGTCGTAACGTCGGATCGATATCAGATTCATTTAAAACGATATAGGCATCTAGGTTATTCATCATCGCAAAACGGGATACACCGATTGCTGCACCAATTGCGTCTAAATCGGGACGTTTGTGCCCCATGATAATCACTTTGTCGCCTTCCATTAAGATATCTTTAAGTGCATGTGAGATAACACGCGCTCTTACACGTGTACGTTTTTCCATGGGGTCAGTCTTACCACCATAGAAACGTACATTACCGTTTATGTGTTTAATCGCAACTTGGTCGCCACCACGACCGAGTGCTAAATCTAGGCCAGATTGAGAAAGTTCTCCAAGATCAATTAGATTTTCAGAACCTTCACCCACACCAATACTTAATGTTAATTGCGCGCGATAACCTACGCTCTTTTCACGTAATTGGCTTAAAATACTAAAGTTAGTTGCTTCAATTTCGTTTAAAATATTTTGGTTTAAATATGCCACGAATTGATCCGAACTATAGCGTTTAAAGTAAATATTATGTTCCGTTGCCCATCTACTGATGACGCGCGTAACCATTGAGTTAATTTCTGATTTTTGCGTATCATTCATATTTTGGGTAATTTCATCATAATTATCCAAGAATAATGTCGCTATAATTGGTTTAGATGATTCATATAATTCATTTGTATAGACTTCTTTTGTAATGTCGAAGAAATAAAGCACGTGTTCTTTTTCTGAATAACGCACACGATAGTGGTATTCATTTTCATTAATTTCTATTTCTTGTGTTTTTTCTAATTGTTTTAAGATATTAGGATATACTTCGTTGACTGGGTCGGAAATTACATTACGATTTAAACGTTCCGACATAAATCTATTCATCCACTCTATGTTTTCATTTTCATCTAAGATAATCATTCCGATAGGTAGATTTTTAATTGCGAAATTACTACCTTCAGAGATATGACCACTTAAATTGTCCACATAGCTGTCTAATTTTTGTAAAGCTTGTCTTACCATAAATGCTGTCCCTATAATAATAATCACTAATACAATCGTCGCTATACCTGCTACGAGTTGGTTAAAAACAAACCAAACTACAACCAGCGCAATTGCCGTGAGCGTCATAATTACAAATGGTAAAATCAACGCTTTTTTAGTGGATTGACGGTTCATTCTTCCACCTCAAATCATTTTTTAATGATACTTTTTAAGTTAAAACATAAATCGATTACACCCAGGAGACTTACAATATGTGTTAATGGCATTAAAATTGTCCCTATAACCATTAGTAACACAGTAAGTACGAGTGGCATTGATTTTGCTTTGCCGAAAAAGTGAATAACACTTAACCCCTGAATATACATACATAATGATAACACAATTTCAAAGTTTAAAACGATACTTTGGAAAGTACCAGCTTGGCTTGCAAACATAACACAAATCAAGACAATAATATATATCCATAATAATGAACGGCTCATCTGCCAAGCATATAATGGTTTAAATATTGGTGTAGCGATTTTGAATTTACGTAAAATTGGAAAAGTAATAATTAAATTGATTAAAATAAGTAGAAAAACTGCAATGATTACCATACTTGGTAACTGAACTGCCAATTGACGGAATCCCTCTTCGAGCATTTGTTTATACTCGTTACCAACTGAAGCACCTGAAATAACCTGATGCATTTGATCTTTTATTGGGTTCATTAAAACTGTCGCGCTTGGTATCTTATCAAACGTTTGCAGTCCCATAAATGCAATTAATGAAATCATACTAATATATGTAGTCGTTATATATAGTATACGTTCTTTAGATGTTCTTTCTTTTAATAATTGGCCAACAACGAAACTCGTAATGAGCACGAGGACCATGATACTTAATACAAATATATTACCCAGTAAAGTTGTTAATACAACCGTTACGACAGCTGTCAATCCGAATGATTCAATTGATTTATGCCATAAGATAATGCCAGGAATTGTCGCAAACGCGCTCAATACAAGACCAAGCGGTGGTAATATATGCAAAGCCAAAGCGACTACGATTAGCGTTAGAATACTAAGCACAGTTGCTTTAGGATATATTTTAGAAAACAAATTCGCCACTCCCATACTATTTTTGACTATACCCTTTATTTTAACCTCTTTAAAACTTTTATACAATTATTGGCAACCCATTTTATATAGAAGTTCTATTCAGAAAATACACCTTCACTATAATCCTTAGAAATCATTGTTATATATCAATCGCTTCTTCACTAACAACAACTTATTTATATTTCACACAAAAATAGGATGTAACCAACTTGTTTCTCACCTCTATTTAGTAGTAAGAAGACAACCGGCACATCCCAAAAATTAAATCTATTTAGTTAGTTCATTTACGTTTGATTTTATAGACTTTTAAAAAGTGATATAGATTCGGCGCCCAATCATTGAAGTTAAGTAAAAATCCATCATGTCCTACATTGTCAGGAACGAAAAAATGTTTATGAAATTTAAAGCGCTCGCCGACTGCTCGAACAAGGTCATCAGGATAAAGTAAGTCATCGGTAAAGCCCATTGTCATAACCTTCGTATCTAAATTACGGAATACTTCATCCACATCATCACGTCCTCTATCGACATCATGACTATCCAAGACATCCAGCAGTGTTAAATAACATGCGTAATCAAAATGATTCATAAACTTATCACCTTGATGTTTTTGATAGGCGACAACTTGATCTGGTGAAAAGCGCTTATCGTAACTTTTAGATGATCGATAAGTTAAGAAACCCAATTGTCTAGCGATACTCATACCATTTTTAGGATCTAAATGAATGGCTTGCCTCGCTATCTCGTTAAACGCTCGACTGTAGGATGATGTTTTATCCGTTGCAGCAAGTATAACGGCTTTATCGACATTAAATTTGCGATTATATAATAATTCAATCGCTTGCATGCCTCCTAAAGAACCACCAATGAGAATATTAATGTGTTCAAATCCTAACGTTTCTATGCCTATTTCAATTGCACGTACAATGTCTCTTAACGTGAGCGTTTGAGGGAAATCAGCATCTGTTAATGCCGAACTTGAACCATACGGACTACCAATTACATTAAAAGTTAAAAATTGATAATCATTGATGGGCATATAGCCCCCATCAATGATACCTCTCCACCATCCTGGTTGATCATTTGTCCCATATGTTAAATGGTTACCTGTCAAAGCGTGACAGACAACAACTAAAGGTTGTCCTTTCAACCCCACATGTTCATAGCGTAGTTTCAAATTAGATATGAGTTCTCCAGATTCCGTTGTAAAAGGCCCTAATTCTAAAGTATCTACCGTATAATTCGTCATGATTTCCCTCCTACTTAATAAAAAACTTCTCACTCATATAACATAAGTAAGAAGTTATAATTACTTATCATTCGAGTGTATCGTTGGTTTTAGCACCGTACTACACAGCCGGTTGCTGAAGCATCACTGGGCCAAGTCCCTCAGCTTCTCGAAATAAGATTTGATTTTAATTGTATAAAACGAAAGTATGACAGACTAAAAATTGGAAATATCATAATTTTCTAATTATTCTAATTCTAACGGATATCCTGTGTTTCATCAATGATATTCTTTAAAAAACCCATCTCAACAATGCCATAATAATAATCCCACTTAAAATCGTTATCGTTAAACTTCTTGAAACGATGGCAACTACAATCGTAGGTATCATCGTTATCAAAAATGGCATATTGATTGTGTATCCCATTACGCCCTCTTGTTGAACCAAGACACCATCAATAATCAACGCTGTAAACAATGTAATTGGGATAAAAGAGAGCCATTTGACTACACGTTCAGATAAATGAACTTTAGAAATCATCACAAACGGTATAATTCGAGTCAACCATGTCACAATTCCGCATAAAATAATAATCGTTAACATATGTATCGTTGTCGTCATCGTTCCATCACCACCCCAAGTGCTGCCGTTATTGTAGAAGCTAAAATAATCGCTAAATATGATGGCATAAATAAACTTAATCCCAACATCATCACAATGACACAAATAATCAGAACTAAGTAAATCTTAACTTTTGAGCGCCTGATTGATTCAAATTGGGAGACGGCAAGAAAAATAAACATAGCCGTTATTGCAAAGTCTAAGCCTAATACGTCTGGGTCATGGATGTATTTACCAAATAAAGCACCAATAATACATGCAATCGTCCAAAAAACATAAGCCGTTATATTCAAACCGTGTAGCCATCGATCATTAATTTTTTCGCCTTTTAGATGTGGTGTCACTGCAACCCCAAATGTTTCATCTGTTACCAATGTTGCCAACCCAATTCTATTTAGTAAACTATAATCTTTATAGCTTGGTGCAAGTGTCATACTTAATAAGAACATCCTAGAATTGACGATGAACGCAGTTAATACAATTGCGGATATAGGTGTACCTGCAATAACAAGCGCGCAAATTATAAATTGTGCTGCGCCTGCGTATACAAGCAAACACAGTAAAATAATTTCCAACAAGCTAAATCCTGAAGCAACTGCAACAATTCCAAATGATAAACCCACACCTGCGTATCCTAACAAGGTAGGAATACACGCTTTGACACCTTGTTTAAATGTTACATGCGCTTCATTTTCCATACACACCCACCCTCTCATGGCACTTCAAAAATAATATATCAATTCTAATACAACTGATTCTAAATGCGCAATATCTTTAGACATCCGTTTGTGTGAGGTTAGACTAACGATTGTCTTAAAAAGCTTAAAACACGTTGTTTATATTTCTCTGAATTTTTAGAAATAATTAAGACATACCTCTAAAATATATCTGAATTCCGCCTAATCATATTTGCTATTTTATACTTTTTACACCTCCCCTACCCTTTCGATAGTGCACAAAAAAACGCATAGGACCTATTGTCGCTACGCGTTTTTAGCATTACTTTCAGTTTTTTATTTAGTCGGACGGATGACTGTTTTACCACCCATAAATGGAACTAACACTTCTGGAATTGTAACTGAGCCATCTTCATTTTGGTAGTTCTCAACGATAGCTGCAAAGGTACGACCTACAGCTAACCCGCTACCATTTAAAGTATGCGCTAATTCTGGTTTCGCATTTTTATCGCGTTTGAAGCGAATGTTTGAACGACGTGCTTGGAAATCTGTAATATTTGAACAAGAGCTGATTTCTTTATAATCGTTATAGCTTGGTAACCAAACTTCTAAATCATATGTTTTACTTGAACCAAAACCAATATCTCCTGTACACAAGATAACACGGCGATATGGTAAACCAAGTTCTTCTAAAATCGCTTCTGCATGATGAGTCATGTCTTCAAGTGCTTGCCAAGAATCTTCAGGTTTTTCAATACGTACCATTTCAACTTTATCAAATTGGTGTAAGCGAATAAGTCCTCGTGTATCACGACCAGCAGATCCAGCCTCACTACGATAACAAGCTGATTGAGCTGTAAATTTAGCTGGTAATACGTCAGGTGCAATGATTTCATTGCGGTAATAATTCGTTAATGGCACTTCTGCAGTTGGAATGGTATAAAGACCTTCTTTTTCTACTTTAAATAAGTCTTCTTCAAATTTTGGAAGTTGACCTGTACCATACATAGAATCGGCATTAACTAATTGTGGTACCATCATTTCCGTATAGCCATGTTGTGTCGTATGTTTCGTAATCATGTAGTTCATTAACGCTCTCTCTAATTGTGCACCGTCACCTGTCAAGAATACGAATCTCGCACCAGAGACTTTAGCTGCTCTTTCAAAATCAACCATCTCTAACTCTTCTACTAAATCCCAGTGTGCTTTATCTTCAAATTCAAAAGTTCTAGGTGTACCCCAACGTTTAACTTCTATATTATCTTCATCCGTAGCACCTTCTGGTACATCGTCGTGAATGATATTTGGAATACGAGACAATTTATCATTAAGGTCAACATCTACTTGATTTAAAGTATCATCTAGTACTTTAATTTCATCACCTAGATTACGCATAGCTGCGATTGCATCGTCTGCATCTTCTTTATTACGTTTTTTCTGAGCAATTTCTCCACTCACTTTATTACGCTCTGCCTTCATTTCTTCGGCTTGACTGATAAGTTGACGACGTTGCTCATCTAGTTCTAATACTTCATCTACTACTTTTGAATCCATACCACGTTTTGCAACTTTTTCTTTAAGGAATTCTGGATCATTACGGAATAATTTAATATCTAACATGCTGGTCATCCTTTCAAATTTCAAAATTTATTGGATAATAACACAAAAAGACCACGTCCCTGTACAAGGGACGTGGTCTACGCGTTGCCACCCTATTTAACAGTCCAAAATTAGACTGCACTCTCACTAAATAACGGCTATAACCGATTGTTCTCATATAGTAGGTAGATTCATATTAAATATGATTACTTGTTCACACTAACCACAAGCTCTCTGAAATCAAGATTCAATATTACTTATCCTACGAACAATAGCATAATTAAGTTAATTTAAATATAGCAAATAACATCAGCTATTTCAAGGGTGACAACGTTTATGTCAATTAGAGTCCCTACATATAAGCAAGATCTTGTAAATATTGCGATACCGCTTCAATATCTTTATGGAACTGTCTATCTTCTGTAATTGATGGTACGATGTGACGTAATTCTTGATACTTTTCATATGTTTTCGGTGATAATTTATCAATATCTTTATATTCAACGGCTTGTAATGCAATAATCGTTTCAATTGCTAAGACACGTCTCGCATTTTCAATGATGTGATAGCCATGACGAGAGGCAATCGTTCCCATCGAAACGTGATCCTCTTGATTAGCTGACGATGGTATTGAGTCAACACTTGCTGGATGTGCGAGTGTTTTATTTTCTGATACTAAGCTCGCAGCAGCATACTGCATAATCATCGCGCCACTCTGTAATCCTGGTTGTGGACTTAAAAAGGCAGGCAATCCATTATTTAATTGAGGATTTACGAGTCGCTCTAAACGACGCTCTGATACATTAGCCAATTCACTTACACCTAACTTTAAGAAATCTAATGCAAAGGCAATCGGTTGCCCATGGAAATTACCTCCAGAAATAACAAGCGTTTCATCACCTTCATCAAATATTAATGGATTATCATTAGCAGCGTTCATTTCAAATTCTAATTTTTCTTTCACATAATTAAATACTTGAAAACTTGCGCCATGTATTTGTGGAATACAGCGTAATGTGTATGCATCTTGTACACGTATGTCGCCTTGTGTAGTGGTTAACTCTGAGCCATCTAACCAGTCTAACATTCTAGCTGCAACATCTATTTGTTCTTGAAAATTACGTGCTTTATGCACTTTTTCATTATAAGCATCTGTAATACCATTTAATGCTTGATGTGTTAGAGCAGCAATCCATTCTGCTTGGTAACCTAAGGCTTCCGCTTCAATATAATTAATCACACCTTGTGCAGTCATCGCTTGCGTGCCATTAATGAGTGCAAGTCCCTCTTTAGCTTGTAATTGTATTGGGTTACGATTTAATTGATTTAAGACATACCGGCTGTCTACTTCTTCACCTTTAAAAAATACATTGCCTTCACCAATTAAAGCTAATGCTAAATGAGATAATGGTGCTAGGTCCCCTGATGCGCCTAAAGATCCTTGCTGTGGAATCACTGGTACAATTCTGTTATTGATATAATAAACAAGTTGCTCTACTAACGCGACTGTCGTACCAGAATGACCTTTCAACAAAGTATTTAATCGTAAGACCATCATTACTAAAGCAACTTCTTCTGAAAATGGTTTCCCAACACCACAAGCATGTGATCGAATTAAATTTACTTGTAATTGATTGTATTCATCTTTATCAATTCGCACATCACTAAATAATCCAAATCCAGTTGTAATACCATAGATTGTTTCTTTGTTTTCTATAATATGTTCCACCGTTTGTCTACTTTTCTTTACGCGTTCCAGTGCTTCTTGTGTTACTTCAACGGTATCTTCCTTATTTAAGAACGTTTTAATATCATTGATTGTTAGCATTTCACCATTAAGTTGTAATGTCATTTCCCCATCTCCTTGCTTATCTATTTTGTTCAATTAATTCGAGTATACGCTTACATTTTCACACGAACAATAGGATTGACCATATCCGTAATATGGTATTAAATTACTGATTTAATGGGATAAAGTCGTATCAAAATTATGTTTTCTAAAATTAATATTTTCTTTACGACTTTGCCTATTGACTAATCTCGAAACCAGGTATAATATTTCTTATTGTATTTATAAATGAGCACAAAAAAATAAGATATAAGTAACTTAAAAGAAAATGGTTTTAACATTCTATGATATAGAGAATATAAGATAGCCAACTTTAACATTTATCATTTTAAGCAGATGCTTATCTTTTTCAAGTCAACGTATTAAATTAACGCTAAATGTTTAAAAGGAGGTTTCAAAATGGAAACTTTATCACAAGTAAGCATTCCAAAACGTAAAGATGAAACACATAAAGGTGATTATGGGAGAATTCTTTTAATTGGGGGCAATGCGAACTTAGGTGGTGCAATCATGCTTGCAGCTCGAGCGTGTGTTTATAGTGGTAGCGGATTAATCACTGTAGCTACACATCCAACAAATCATGCCGCTTTACATTCACGTTGTCCAGAGGCCATGGTGATTGATATTAACGATACTAAAATGTTAACAAAAATGATTGAGAACACGGATTGTATCTTAATCGGACCAGGACTCGGTTGTGATTTTAAAGGCAATAATGCCATTACTTTCCTATTACAAAATATTCAACCACATCAAAAATTAATTGTAGATGGGGATGCTATTACAATTTTTAGTAAATTGAAACCAGACATTCCTACGTGCAAGGTTATCTTTACGCCTCACCAAAAAGAGTGGGAACGTTTAAGTGGTATTCCTATAGAGGAACAAACGTATGAACGTAATCGTGAAGCCGCAGATCGCATTGGTGCAACCATTGTCTTAAAAATGCACGGAACTGAAATCTATTTCAGAGGTAAAGACTACAAACTGCCAATAGGGACACCAGCAATGGCTACAGGTGGTATGGGTGATACTTTATCTGGTATGATTACAAGCTTTGTCGGCCAATTCAACGACACAGAAGAAGCCGTTACAAGTGCTACGTATACGCATAGTTATATTGGAGAACAGTTAGCAGAAAAAATGTATGTCGTGCCACCATCCAGACTAATCAGTGAAATACCTCATGCTATGAAAGCTTTAGAAAATTAAGCCAAAAAAGACCTACCTCATTGAGGTAGGTCTTTTTTATAATGACTATTATCGCATAAAATTACTCTTCTTCGTTATCTTCGTTGTCCGCATTATCAATATCTTCATTCACACGGTCCATAAAGTCTTGTCGTACTTCTTGACGATCATCATCATCTGATACATCACTATCTTCAACTTCTGTATGAATGGCGTTGCCTGGTGCATCGTCCTCTATCACAGCTTCACCTTGTTGTGAATCTTGTGCCATTTGTTCAGTTGCATCAGTATTTTCTGAATCGGAGGCAATTGCTTCAGTTTCTGTTTCAGCTTCATCTTCCTCATTTACTTTAGCTACTGTAGATACGAATTGATTTTCACCTAATTTAATCAATCTCACACCTTGTGCTGCACGGCCGTTTTGTGAAATATCCTCTACATCAATACGGATAATCACGCCAGAGTTTGTAACAACCATCAAGTCTTCTTCACCAGTCACTGATGTGATACAAACTACATTACCATTACGTTCTGTGATAGTCGCTGTTTTAATACCTTTACCACCACGGTTTGATAATCTGTAATCTTCAACTGGTGTACGTTTACCGTAACCATTTTCAGTCACGACGAGTATTTCATCATCGCTTTCGGCTTTTGTAACATCTAAACCGACTACTTTATCGTCTTCTCTAAGTGTAATACCTTTCACACCCGCCGCGGTACGGCCAAGTGGACGCAATGCAGTTTCAGGGAAGCGAATTAATGAAGCGTGCGATGTACCTATTAGAATATCAGTTTCACCATCAGTTAGACGTACTGCAATCAATTCGTCATCCTGTTTGAAACTAATCGCAATTTTACCGTTTTTATTAATATGTGAGAAGTTACTTAGGGCAGAACGTTTCACTCTACCTTTTTGAGTAGCAAAGACTAAATAATCTTCTTCACTTTCTAAATCTTTAACAGCAATCATCGTACTAATCGATTCGTCATTGTCTAACTCAATTGCGTTAACTACTGGAATACCTTTAGACTGACGAGAAAGCTCTGGCACTTCATAGCCTTTAAGTTTATAGACACGACCTTTATTCGTAAAGAATAGCACGTTGTCATGTGTACTTAACGTCACAAGTTGACTTACAAAGTCTTCTTCTAGCGTATTCATACCTTGAACACCACGACCACCACGGTGTTGTGCTCTATAAGTTGAAACTGGTAATCGTTTGATGTAGTTATTATGACTTAACGTAATCACAATTTGTTCTTCTGGAATTAAATCCTCATCTTCAATGTCATCTAAACCACCAAGTTGGATTTCAGTCTTACGTTCATCACCATAACGCTCACGGACATCAATCAATTCATCACGAACAATTTGTAATAATTTTTCTTCATCTGCAAGGATAGATTTCAATTCTTCAATATAAGCAATTAGTTCATTATATTCAGCTTCAATCTTATCTCTTTCTAAACCAGTTAAACGTCTTAAACGCATATCTAAAATCGCTTGTGCTTGACGTTCAGATAATTTAAATTGTTCTTGTAAACTTGCCATGGCAATCTTATCGTTATCTGATTCACGAATAACTCTGATAATTTCATCAATATGATCAAGCGCAATTCTCAAACCTTCTAATATATGTGCACGATCTAAAGCTTTTTTTAAATTATATTCGGTACGTCTTCTTACAACGACTTTTTGATGCTCTAAGTATTCAACTAAGGCATCTTTAAGTGAAATAAGTTTTGGTCTGCCATTAACTAAGGCAATCATGTTTACACCAAATGATGTTTGTAATGGTGTTTGTTTGTATAAGTTATTTAAGACAACACTCGCGTTGGCATCTTTACGGATATCGATTACTACACGGACACCTGTACGTAAACTTGTTTCATCGCGTAAGTCTGTGATACCGTCTATTTTCTTATCACGCGCTAATTCAGCAATCTTTTCTATCATACGTGCTTTGTTAACTTGGTACGGTACTTCTGTAACAACAATACGTTGACGACCGCCACCACGTTCTTCTATTTCTGCACGAGAGCGCAATTGTATTGATCCTCGACCTGTTTCAAATGCACGACGAATCCCACTCTTTCCAAGGATAATACCTGCAGTCGGGAAGTCTGGCCCTTGTATATCTTCCATCAATTCAGCAATGGTAATATCGGGATTATAACTTAAACTTAAAATACCGTTGATGACCTCTGTTAAATTATGTGGCGGAATATTTGTAGCCATCCCAACAGCGATACCAGATGCACCATTAACTAATAAGTTAGGGAATCTAGCAGGTAAGACTGACGGCTCTCTTTCATTACCATCATAGTTATCGATAAAATCAATTGTATCTTTATTTAAATCTCTAAGTAATTCAAGTGTAATCTTAGACATACGTGCTTCTGTATAACGCATCGCAGCCGCACCGTCGCCATCCATAGAACCAAAGTTACCTTGTCCATCAACTAAAGGATATCGATAGCTGAAGTCTTGTGCCATTCTAACCATTGCTTCATAAATTGATGAGTCACCATGTGGGTGATATTTACCCATTACGTCCCCAACAATACGCGCAGATTTCTTGTATGACTTGTCTGGTGTCATACCTTGTTCATGTAAACCATACAATATGCGTCGATGTACTGGTTTCAAACCATCTCTCACATCAGGTAAAGCACGTGAGACAATAACACTCATCGCATAGTCTAAGAATGACTCGCGCATCTCACTCGTTATATTTCGTTCATTAATTCTTGATTCAGGTAATTCAGCCATCAAGATATCCTCCTTCAAAAATTCAGTTCATCGTATTAGAAATCTAAGTTGGCATAGACTGCATTATCTTCAATAAACTGTCTACGGTTCTCTACAACGTCGCCCATTAACATTTCGAAGACTTGGTCCGCTTCAATCGCATCATCCAATGATACTTGTAACATGGCTCTATTTTCTGGATTCATAGTAGTTTCCCATAATTGATCCGCATTCATTTCACCAAGACCTTTGTAACGTGAAATCGACCATTTTGGCGTTGGTTCTAACTCAGCTTTAAGTTTTTCTAATTCACGTTCATTAAAGACATAGTACTTTTGTTTACCTTGTGTCAATTTGAATAAAGGTGGTTGTGCAATATACACATATCCTGCTTCTAATAATGGTCTCATAAAGCGATAGAAGAATGTTAATAACAATGTTCTAATATGTGCACCATCGACATCAGCATCTGTCATAAGGACAATCTTATGATAGCGTGCCTTACTTAAATCAAATTCGCCACCAATACCCGTACCAAATGCCGTAATCATCGAACGAATCTCGTTATTATTTAAAATTCTATCTAAACGTGCTTTTTCAACGTTCAAGATTTTACCACGCAATGGCAATATCGCTTGTGTTTCTGAATCACGACCGGATTTTGTAGACCCACCGGCAGAGTCACCCTCGACGATAAAGATTTCACTACGTGATGGGTCTTTACTAGAGCAATCCGCCAATTTACCAGGTAAGCTTGATATTTCTAATGCTGATTTACGGCGCGTAACTTCACGTGCTTTTTTCGCAGCAAGGCGTGCGTGTGAAGCCATGATACCTTTTTCAACTACAATACGGCCTACTTGAGGATGTTCATATAAGAAACGCTCAAATAACTCAGAGAATAGTTTATCAACGATTTGACGTACTTCAGAGTTACCTAATTTTGTTTTTGTTTGTCCTTCAAATTGTGGATCACCGTGCTTAATTGAAACAATTGCTGTCAAACCTTCACGTGTGTCTTCACCTGAAAGTCTTTCTTTATCTTCTTTGATAATTTTACTATTTAATCCGTAACTATTAAGTACACGAGATAGTGCACGTTTGAAACCTTCTTCGTGTGTACCACCTTCATATGTGTGAATATTATTCGCATACGTCAACAAGTTTGTTGCAAAACCTTTGTTGTATTGTAAAGCAATTTCAACTTCAATATCATCTTTGGTTTGATGCACGTAAATAGGTTCTTCATGTAAAGGCTGTTTGTTTTCATTTAGCATTTCAACATAAGATTTAATACCACCTTCATAGTGATATGTGTCTTCACGAACTTCTTCACCACGTTCATCTCTTAAAGTAATTGAAATACCTTTATTTAGGAACGCAAGCTCTCTTGTACGTTGTTGTAATGTTTCATAATGATATGTTGTCGTTTCTGTGAAAATTTCAGAATCCGCTTTAAAACGAATGACTGTACCTGTATTATCATCATCTGTTTCTTCAATGACTTTCAAGTCAAATTGAGGTACACCTTTTTTATAACCTTGATGATAAACTTTGCGGTCTTTATACACGTATACTTCAAGATCTTCTGATAACGCGTTTACTACTGATGAACCTACACCATGTAAACCACCAGAAACTTTATAACCGCCGCCACCGAATTTACCACCAGCATGTAATACAGTTAGAATAACCTCAACTGCAGGACGTCCCATTTTTTCTTGAATGCCAACAGGTATACCACGGCCATTATCCGTTACCTTAATCCAATTATCTTTTTCGATTACAACTTCAATTGTGTCGGCATAACCTGCAAGTGCTTCATCGATACTGTTATCGACAATTTCCCATACAAGATGGTGTAAACCTTTTTCTGAAGTTGAACCAATATACATACCTGGTCTTTTACGTACCGCTTCTAGACCTTCCAATACCTGAATCTGTCCAGCACCATAATCTTCCGTGTTGTTCACATCTGACACTGCTTCCACCTTCACTTTCCATTACTTTATAATTTCGCCCTGATTAATGCGATAAAGTTTAGCGTTTTTCATAATTTCATGTTCTATACCGTCTACGGATGTCGTAGTAACAAAAGTCTGCACTTTATGTTGAATAGTGCTCAATAAATGAGATTGACGTGAATCATCTAACTCACTTAATACATCATCTAGCAATAGAATTGGATACTCACCTACTTCAATATTCATTAACTCAATTTCAGCGAGTTTGATTGATAGTGCAGTAGTTCTTTGTTGACCTTGCGAGCCATAAGTCTGAGCGTCCATTCCATTCACATTAAAACCTAAATCATCTCTGTGAGGTCCGTATAAACACACACCTCGATCTTTTTCTCGTTCCATATTGTCATTAAGTATCGTTAAGACTTCCTCTAAGCGTTCTGTCTCACTTTTATCTTTATTTTCTAGTTTAATACTAGGTAAATAGTTTAAAGACAATGTTTCACGTTCATTTGTAATCCCAGAATGGATAGGTTTCGCTAGTGATTCAAGTTCATTAATAAAATGTTCACGTCTTAGCGTAATTTTGAGTGCGTATTCTGCAAATTGTTGGTTTAAGACTTCAAGCATGGTGCTGTCTGTCTTTTGTCCATATTGCAGTTGCTTCAAATAATTATTCTTTTGTTTTAAAATACGTTGATACTGTGACAAATCATTTAAATATACTGCTGAGATTTGTCCAAGTTCCATATCTATAAATCTACGTCTAATCTGCGGTGATCCTTTGACAATATTTAAATCCTCAGGCGCAAACAAAACGACGTTCAAGTGCCCAATATACTGGGTCAGTCTACTTTGTTCTAAGTGATTGATTTTGACTTGTTTACCTTTTTTAGTGATGTACATCGTTAAAGGCATCTCACCATATCTATAACTAAGGTCACCCTCTATTTTAGCATAGTCGCTATCGAAACGTATGAGTTCTTTGTCATTAGACGTTCTGTGACTTTTAGCTAGTGCTAACGTATAAATAGATTCTAATAAATTAGTCTTCCCTTGGGCATTTTCACCAATCAATATATTGACATCGGGATGACAATTTAAGGAAATGGACTCATAATTACGATAATTTTGTAACTGGAGTGTCTTTAATTTCATTCTTCACCTTGATGTAATATCAAAAATGAACCGACTTCTGGTATGACAATGCTATCTCGATGATTTAATTTCTTACCGCGACGCGTTTCACGCTCATCATTGATCATGACATCAAAATCTTGTAAGAACCATTTTGCTTGTCCGCCAGATTCGATAATACCTTCTGTCTTTAGAAATTGCCCTAAAGTAATGTCTCCATCAACAATTACCTCTTCAACCAAATCAATCACTCCATTTCTTTTAAGCTCACTTATATATTATACCTTTTTTTGCGGAAAATTTCATGCAAAATACAGTGAGTAAGCGATTTCTTTTAACTTATTTTAACTATTTTTAAATAATTAGTTTCAAAGTTATTTTTAACGTTGTTTCATAATGTCATATTATATCAAAAATAAATACATTATATGGGCATTCTTTACAAATAATATTAATTTTCACTAAATACCTTAATCTGCTTAAAAATTTATGTATGATATACGGACTATATTTATTTTGCATTTAGAGCTGTTTTAAGACACTTTTATTACTTTTAAGCATTTTCCCCTAAGAAAATGTTCAAAATGCTTATATTTGCCCTTTAAATGTCTTTAATCATGAAATTAATTAATAACATTAGCAAATTTCTAATTATCTCTTAGTATCTGCTTTTAAACTCAGACTCTTTTTTCAAATAAAAACAGGAACAAACCAGAAATCACTAAGATTTCAAAGGCTTGTTCCTGTTAAGTTGCACTTTTTATTGAGAAAAGTTATTGCGTTAATCTATTTAACAATACGATTAATACGTTCTAATCGGTAAGATAAGTTGTGTAACTGAATCATCGTCTTTTGGTTTTAAAATAAATGGTTTCATTGTACCGAAAAATTCTACTTCCACTTCATCGTTATCAATGGCTTTTAAAGCATCCATCATATATTTTGAGTTGAATGAAATTTTTAGGTTGCCACCATCTACATTACTTGCTTTAACATCTTCTTTTACCGTACCAATTTCTGGTGATGTTGAAGATAATTCTACAAGTTCATTACCTGTACTTAATTTAATGACATTATTGCCGCCTTCACGTGCTAATAAAGATGCACGATCGATGGCATGATAGAATTCACCATTATCAATTCCTAATTTAATTTCGTAATTCTCTGGGAATAAACGAGATGTATCAGGATAATGACCTTCTAATAAACGTGAAATAAAGTTTACGTTACCCACTTTGAATAACACTTGATTTGAAGCAAAGAAAATATCGATGTCTTCTTCACTGTCTGACATAATCTTATTTAACTCAGATAATGCTTTACCAGGAATGATGACATTTTTATTTTCTGAGTCATCTTCTAATGCTACCTTTCTTACAGCCAAGCGGTGTGAGTCAGTAGCTGTGCATATTAATTCATTTTCTTGTATAAGCCAGTTGACACCAGTAAGTACTGGGCGTGTTTCTGAGGTGGACACTGCGAAATTAGTCTGTGCGATAACGTTTTTAAGCACTTTAACTGATAATTGGATCGCATCATCACGAGAAACTTGTGGCAATAACGGGTATTGATCTGGGTCTAAACCACTTAAGTTAAATTCAGAATGTCCAGATGTAATAAGTGTTTGGAACTGTTCATTTGTAGAAAGTTTAACTTCTTTACCTGGTAATTTTTTTATAATGTCTACGAAGAAACGACCAGGAAGCACGACTGATCCGGTTTCAACAATATCAATAATATCTTCACCATCGACTTGTTTAGGAATAGTGATTTCGATTGAGATTTCTGAATCAGAACCAGTTAGTATAACTTCGTTGTTTTTAACTTCAATTTTGATACCAGTTAAGATAGGTAATGTTGTTCTTGGTGAGATGGCCTTAAGTGTGTCATTTAATTGATTAATAAAATAATCTCTTCTTATTGTGAATTCCATCTTTATTAAACTCCTTCCAGTCGTTTATATATTAAATTATATAGGTTTTAAAACAGTAGTAATAGTAGTAGGGCTTGTGGATTAGGGGATAAGTTAATTTTAGTGAACAGTGACGTCGATTAAAGACTGTGGATAACTTGTGCACTGTGTGTATGACTTTTTAACATTATCCACAATAACGTTTATAATTCCTCTATTAACTATTCCTCAAAATACCTACGATTATTCTGTTATAGTACAGTTTATTTTATTGGTTTCTTATTTCTTTTTCTAAATTTTCAACTTCTTGTTTAAAAGTTGGATCATTTTGTATATCTTTAACTATTTTTTCATGTGCATGAATAACCGTTGTATGATCACGACCGCCAAACTCTTCACCAATTTTTGGTAATGAAAAATCGGTTAACTCACGTGATAAGTACATTGCAATTTGACGCGGATAAGCGATGGATTTTGTTCGTTTTTTAGCGCTAAAATCTTCAATTCTTACACTATAATACTGACCAACAATTTTCTGAATATCTTGTATCGTGATTTTTTTAGATTTAGGTGCTTGAATAATATCTTTAAGTGCTTCAGCTGTTAACTCAGTCGTAATGGGTTGTCCCTGTAATTTTGAAAATGCTAAGACACGTGTTAATGCACCTTCAAGTTCACGAATATTAGACTGAATTTGATTAGCGATGTAAGTAAGCGCCTCAGTTGGAATGTTAAGATTTTCTTCGCCAATTTTCTTCTGTAAAATCGCCATTCTTGTTTCATAATCAGGCGGCGTAATATCTACGATTAATCCCCATTCGAAACGTGAACGTAAACGATCTTCTAGTTTAGCAATTTCTTTTGGAGGTCGATCACTAGAAATTACAATTTGCTTATTTGCTTGATGTAATTCATTAAATGTATGGAAAAATTCTTCTTGAGTTTGTTCTTTATTTTGAATAAATTGAATATCATCAATTAATAAAACGTCGATATTACGGTATTTTTCCCTAAAACGTTCAGTTTTATTATCACGAATAGACTTAATAAATTCATTTGTAAATTTTTCACTAGACGTATAAATAACTTTAGCGTCTGGATTGTTATCCAATACATAATGACCAATCGCATGCATTAGATGGGTCTTACCTAAACCAACACCACCATAAATAAATAATGGATTATACGCTTTAGCTGGTGCTTCTGCCACTGCAAGACTTGCAGCATGAGGGAATCTATTACCTGGTCCAATGACAAATGTTTCAAACGTATTATGTGTATTGAACTGTTCACCGCCAATGACAGCTTCATCAACGCCTGGCGTATACTTTTTGGCTGGTTGTTCTGGTTGATTTTCTTCTTTTTGCTCACTTGTATGTAAGCTTTTTAGCTCTTCTTCAGTATAAAAGACTGGTGCTATCTCATGACCAATTGCTTCATATAAAGCAGCTTTAATAATTTCTGCGTAATTCATCTTTAACCAATTAGCAACAAAATCGTCATCAGTAACTACAATCGCTTGCTCATTCTGCAGTTTAAACAATTTTGTATCTTTAAGAAATGTTTGGTAGCTTGCACTACTTACTTTTTCTTGAGCCAAGGTTAGAACTTTTTCCCAAATTTCTTGTTCTGACATAATAACAAACTCCAACTTTCGTAAATTTTAAAGTTATACACAAAAACAACAGGTACAAATAAAAAGAATCACAGGCTGTTGATAATTATCCACAAGTTACGCACAATCAGTGGATAACTATTACCTAACTGTGATTTATACACAGGCTTTTATTGTATAATTTATTAATTTAAACCCTGTAGCAATCAATATCTACATAACTTATCCACACAATTATACTTTTTAACAACAACCTCTGTCAAATGGGTGTGAATATGTTCTTAAATGCTGAGGAACTCTGTGAATAACATTATACTTATCCACAAATTTGAGGTATAGCGTTGTGTATAAGTGGATAACTTTGAGCAATAGACAGTATACCAAATTTTAAGGTGTTTGTGGGTTTGGGAAATAATTTATAAAGATTGTATGAAAAATGTATAACACAAAATGGATAAATGCAGGGGTGCTGCAAAAGGGGAGTATCTGCATAGACAGAAGCACTTTTGGAGTGAAACATAGTAAATGC